>NZ_CP158016.1:392500-570000 GCF_046254905.1 Pseudaeromonas aegiceratis | reverse complement strand
CCTGTATGGTCCGGCGGATCTCCTCGTCCCGGCCAATCACGGGGTCCAGCTTGCCGGCCTCGGCCCGGGCGGTGAGATCTATGGTGTACTTTTGCAAGGCCTGGCGCTTCTCTTCAGCCTCGGCATCATCCACCTTGGCGCCACCGCGCACCTCATCGATGGCCTTGTCCAGGCCGGCCTTGTTGAGCCCGGCCTGCTTGAGCAGTTCTCCCAGGCCGCTGCGATCCTCCAACGCCGCCAGCACGAACATCTCGGAGGAGATGAACTGATCCCCCCGCTGCTGGGCAAATTTGTCACACAGGTTGAGCAGCCGGCCCAGCTGGGGCGAGATCTGCAGATCCCCCTCGGTGCCACTGACCTTGGGCAGGCGATCCAGGGCCTGATTGAGTTGCGTGCGCAGCTGACTGACGTTCCCCCCTGCCAGGGTGAGCAGCGGGCGCACCGAGCCCCCCTCCTGATTGAGGAGGGCGAGCATCAGATGAATGGGTTCGATGAATTGATTATCCCGGCCCAGTGCCAACGACTGGGCGTCGGAGATGGCCACCTGGAACTTGCTGGTGAGACGATCAAGACGCATGTCACTACCCCTTTTGCTTGCATCATGGCGACGACCGCGTCGTCGCTGTTAAGCATAAGATGGGGGTGACCGGGTGGCTTTCAAGGCCACTTTTTGTGCTTTTATGGTTGTGCTGTTATGGCGTCAGCCAGATGAGCCCGGCCATGCGTCCGGTCTGACCGTCACGGCGGTAGGAGTAGAAACGCCGGGCATCGCCATGGGTGCAGAACTCCCCGCCATACACCCGACGGATGCCGACGCAAGCCAGCCGCTGGCGCGCCAGCAGGGGCAGATCGGCCCACCACTTGCCCGGCACATGGGGGCGAAACGCCGCACTGGCGGCCGGATCCTGCGCCATGAAGGCGGCCCGCACCTCATCTCCCACCTCAAAGGCATTGGGGCCTATGGCCGGGCCCAGCCAGGCCAGCAGCTGCGCCCCCGGCATGCCCATGGCCTGTACTGTCTGCTCCAGCACACCGTCACACAAACCACGCCAGCCGGCATGGGCGGTGGCCACCACGCTGCCGGCCTCATCGCACAGCAATACCGGCAGGCAATCGGCGGTCATCACGGTCAAGGCCTGCCCCGTCAGGCGGGTGACGGCGGCATCCGCCCTGGGGGGCTGTTGGGTAGCCGCCCCCTGACAATGGAACACCTCGGTACCATGCACCTGCTCCAGCCACAGGGGCTCGCTTGCCAGCCCCAGGGTCTGCCGCAGACGCTGACGGTTTTGTGCCACGGCCTGGGGCGCATCGGCCACATGGTTACCCAGGTTGAGGCCGGCATACACCCCTTCGCTCACGCCGCCATCCCGGGTGGTGAAACAGGCCTGCACCCGGGACGGAGCCGGCCACTGGGGACGGATCAAATCCATACGATGTCATCCGGGTGGGCGGCGGTGTCGGCCCGCAGCACCTCCAACAGCTCGACCATGTCCTCAGGGATGGGAGAGTGCCACTCCATCAGTTCACCCGTGATGGGGTGCTCCAGACGCAGCATGGTGGCATGCAGGGCCTGGCGCTTGAAACCGCGCAGTGCCTCGGTCAGCTCGGGAGTGGCCTGACGGATGGGCCGCAGACGGCCACCGTAGACGGGATCCCCCACCAGGGGATGCTTGATGTAGGCCATGTGCACCCGGATCTGGTGAGTCCGCCCGGTCTCCAGCCGCAACCGCAGCCGGGTATGGGCCCGGAACTTCTCCGCCACCCGGTAGTGGGTCACCGCCGGCTTGCCCATGGGGTTGACGGCCATGTGGGTCCGCAGGGTGCTGTGCCGGCTGATGGGCTCATCTACCGTACCACCCGCGGTCATGTGCCCCACCGCGATGGCTTCGTACTCCCGGGTGATATCGCGGCGCTGCAGCGCATCCACCAGGTGGGTCTGGGCGGGAATGCTCTTGGCCACCACCATCAGGCCTGTGGTGTCCTTGTCCAGGCGATGCACTATACCGGCCCGCGGCACCTCGGCGATCTCGGGGTAATGGTGCAACAGGGCATTGAGCACTGTGCCGTCCGGGGTACCGGCACCCGGGTGGACCACCAGGCCGGCGGGCTTGTCGATCACCAGGATGTCATCATCCTCGTAGACGATATCCAGCTCGATATCCTGGGGCAGCCAGTGCTGGGCCTCCTCTATGGTGGCCAGGATGCGTACCTGCTGGCCTTCCATCACCTTGTCTCTGGGCTTGTTGGCGACCTGACCATCCAGGGTCACCATGTCCTGCAGGATCCACTCCTTGATCCGGGTACGCGAGTAGTCTGGAAACAGGTCTGACAGGGCCTGATCCAGGCGTTTGCCGTAGTGTTGGGCATCAAAAACCCCGGTTAATTCGATGGCGTGACTCATGCTCGATCTCTGGTTGACTATGTTCTGGCGACTGCCAAGAATCGGCTATTCTAGCTTTTCTTTTGCCCGAGCTTAACGGATACTTCTGCAATTCTGCCAAACCGGATCCGATGCAATGCTGAAGAAGTCTAGCCCGCTACTGGCGCTTGTCCTGATTTCCGGCCTGATGTCAGGCTGTTCTTCCTCATCTTCCAAGCCCACCATTCCTGATGAACCGCCGGAAGTCTTGTTCCAGCAGGCCCAGTTGCAGCTGGACTCCGGCAACTACGAAAAAGCAGTGGAAGTGCTGGAGGCGCTGGATAGTCGCTATCCGTTCGGCCCCTACTCCAACCAGGTGCAGCTGGATCTGATCTACGCCTACTACAAGAACGCCGACACCGCCCAGGCCATCGCCAACATAGACAGATTCATCCGTCTGAATCCGGCCCACCCGGACATCGACTATGTGTTCTACATGCGCGGCCTGACCAACATGCAGGCGGACTATAACTTCTTCCAATCCGTCTTGGGCATGGATCGCTTCGATCGTGATCCCGCCTATGCCCGTCAGGCCTTCGCCGATCTCAAGCGCGTGCTGGTGAGCTACCCCAACAGCAAGTATGCCGCCGATGCCCGCAGCCGCCTGGTTTACCTCAAGGACCGCCTGTCCCGCTACGATCTGGCGGTGGCCGACTTCTACATGCGCCGCAAGGCCTGGCTGTCCGCCGCCAACCGCGGCAAATACCTGCTGGAAACCTACCCGGACACCCCGGCGGTACAACCGGCGCTGGAGATCATGATCAAGGCCTACGACAAGCTCGAGATGCCGACCCTGGCCGAGCACGCCCGTCAGGTGCTGGCCACCAACTACCCGAACGACAGCCTGGCCCGCAAATCCTCCTAAGCGGGACAGCACATACACGAAAAACGGCGCCCAAGGGCGTAATGCCGATCAGTTAAGGATCCATTGACCGATCCTCAGGCTGTGTAAAAATCCGAAACTCCTTGTTGGGTTTCGGATTTTTTATGCGCATCGACCAAGCTCTCGACTTCATTCACGCCTGTCCTCCCGGAAAATTTGAGTCCCTGTCTGACCTGCTGTCACCTGAACTGGTGCAGGCCTGCCTGGCCAAGACAGGCTCGGTCTCCCTGCGTCGACGGCGCATGCCCATGGAGCGGGTGCTGTGGGCCATTATCGGTATGTCCTTGTTTCGTCACGTCCCCATGACCCAATTGGCCAACCAGCTCGATATCCTGTTACCCGGCGACCGGCCATTCGTCGTTCCCAGTGCCTTCATCCAGGCGCGCCAAAAACTGGCTGACCGAGCCGTTCAACAGGTGTTCCAGCAGACCGCTACGCTCTGGCATCAGCAGTGTCAGCACCCAACCTGGGCCGGCTTGCAGCTGCTGGCCGTCGATGGGGTGGTCTGGCGCACCCCCGATACCCAGGACAATGCCGGTGCCTTTGCCAAGTCGAAAACCGGCCAGGGCGAGACGCAGTATCCCCAGGTACGCATGCTGTGTCAGATGGAGCTGACCAGTCACCTGCTGACTCAGACCGTGATGGACTCCTGTGCGGTGAACGAGATGGTGCTGGCAGAGCAACTCATTGAAAAAACACCCGATAACAGCCTGACCCTGTTCGATAAGGGCTTCTACTCACTGGGATTGCTACACGCCTGGCAATGCCAGGGCGTGGCGCGTCACTGGCTTATTCCGCTGAAAAAGGGCACGCAATACGAGGTCATCCGCAAGCTGGGGCGGCAGGATGCGCTGGTACGGCTCACCGCCAGTCCGCAGGCTAAGAAGAAGTGGAGCGAGTTACCGGAGCAGCTCGAAGCCCGGCTGCTGACCCGGACGGTGAATGGCAAGGAGCGCCAGGTGCTGACGTCGCTAACCGACCCGATGCGCTTCCCGGCCAGCGAGTTGATGGAGCTATACCAGAATCGCTGGGAAATCGAGCTGGGCTATCGGGAGATGAAACAGAGCCTGCAACAGCACAGGCTGACGCTGCGCAGCAAGAAACCCGATGGAGTAAGGCAGGAGCTATGGGGCTTGGTATTGGCCTATAACCTGCTGAGATATCAGATGGTTAGAATGGCGGCGAGCTTAAAAGGCTATACGGCCAGCCAGCTGAGCTTTCACATGGCATCGGTGTATCTGCTGCATGAGCTCAGTTGCCTGCCGTTCGTATCACCGGGGAATATTCCAGCCCGCGTCGCCGACATGGACAAACAGGCGGAGCAGTTCAAGTTACCTGCCCGCCGAGAACGAAGTTATCCCAGGTGTGTCAAAGCCAAACCACAGAAGTATGCGACGAGAAAACCTAGTAAAAACAATGCCAGTCAGGCTTAACTGACTGGCATTAGCCCAAGGGCGCCGTTTTTGTCGCTGCAGCGGCGACTAGCGGGCCAGGTAGTGGCTCAGGAAATCGTCGAAGCCCAGGTGATCCGCCGCCTCGATATCCGCCTGCTTGGCCAGGGAGGCTTCCGCCTCCTCGGCGAAGTACTCCTCGTCCCAAAAGCGCAGAGGCTCTTCAAGCAGCTGCTGGCCATAGCGGTCCGCCAGCTGACGCCCCAGCACGCCGTTGTCCAACTCACCGGCCAGCAAGGTATCCAGCAGACGAGCCGACAGGGTCAGGCTGGGATCCCGCAGCATGGCTCTGTGCTGCTGCAGGGTCAGCTGGTACTGGATGCGGCCGTAGGCCTTGTCCAGCAGCTCGGCCACCAGGGCCAGCTCGTCAAACAGCTGCTCGCCCCAATCCCGCAGGCTCAGCTCACCCTGTTCGTTCTCCAGCTGCAGTCCTGGCCGGCGCCCTTCCAGCACCACCTTGTTGAGGTTGCGCCGGTTGCGGGCCACCTCGGCCTCCTCCAGCAGCGGGGACGGCCGCAGCAAACACCAGACCAGAAACAGATCCAGGAAGCGAAGCTGCTCGGCCTCTACCCCCAAGGGCGAGAAGGGGTTCACGTCCAGGGTGCGCAGCTCTATGTATTCGATGCCCCGCCGCTCCAGGGCGCACAGGGTCCGCTCGCCGTTACGCAGGCTGCGTTTAGGCCTGATAGGCGCGTACAGCTCGTTCTCCAGCTGCAGCACCTTGTCGTTGAGCTGGCGGTATTCGTCCCCCACCTTGACGCCGATGGCGGCAAACTCGGGGGCCGGGGTCTGCAACGCGCGCCGCACGCTGCCCACGTAGCTGGCCAGGTTGTCGTGCTGAATGGCGAGCACCGACTGCGCCTTGTTGGTGTAACCCAGATCCGACAGCCGCAACGAGGTGGCGTACGGCAGATACAGGGTGCCCTTGCCCAGGCTCTGGAACGGCAGGCTGGAGGGGCGATCGCGCAAGAAGGAGCTGCACAGCGCCGGCGAGGCACCAAACAGGTAGGGCACCAACCAGCCGAAACGGTAGACGTTACGAATGAGCCCCATGTAGCCATCGCTGATGAAGCGCTTGCACTGACATTTGGCCGCCTGGATCTCCTGCCACTCACTCCAGAAGCTGTCGGGCATGGAGAAGTTGTAATGCACCCCGGAGATCACCTGCATCAGGCTGCCATAGCGATGGTGCAGGCCCTGGCGATAGAGGGTCTTGATGCGTCCCTCGTTGGAGCGGCCATATTGCGCCAGCCGGATGGGGGTCTGATCGCCGATGAAGCAGGGCATGGACAGCGGCCAGAGCCGCTCCTGGCCCAGATGCCGCAGCACGTGGCGATGGATGTCCCCCAGTTGGTTCAGCAGGCTCTCCATCGAATCCGACGCCGGCGTGATGAACTCCATCATGCTCTCGGCATAGTCGGTGGTGATGTGGCTATGGGTCAGTGCCGCCCCCAGGCTGCTGGGATGGTCCTGCACCGACAAGCGTCCCTCCGGGGTGATGCGCAGCGCCTCGCGCTCCAGGCCGCGACGGATACCCCGCAGGGAAGAAAGACGATCCGCCGAACCAAAGCCGGTCAGCATATCGGTCAGGGAAAGACAGGTTGCCATAGGTTTCCTTACGAGACGGACTCGCCGTCCCAATTAGGGTGCCCGCAAGGGGGCCCAGGCCGCGTTTAGGGCGCGGCCACCGAATAGAGGGGAAGGTGGAGCCTGGCGAGGGATTTTTCAAGCGCCTGGGCATCCCCCACCACCACAATCACCATTTGTGCCGGATCCAGCCAGCGGGCGGCGGCCTGCTGCAAGGGCGGCAGGCCGAGGTCCGCCAGCAGCGCCTGCTGACGTTGTGCGGTATCGGCCGGCAGATCATCCAGCAGCAGCTGCATCAGGTAACCCGCCTTCTGCCCCAGGGTCTCGTAGGCCATGGCGTCCTGCAGCGGCAGGGCCTGCTGCATCTGCTGGAGCTCCGCCGCGGTGGGCCCCTTGGCCGCATACTCTTGCAACAGCTGCAGCGCCTCTTTGATGGCATCTGCGGTGGCATCCTGGCGCACCTGAGTGCTCAGCACATACTCGCCACCGTGCCGATCGCTGCCAAAACCCGCACTCACCCCATAGGTGTAACCCAGCTGCTCCCGCAACCGCAGGTTCAGCCGGGAGTTGAAGGCGCCGCCCAGGGGATAGTTGGCCAGGCGGTTCATAAAGTCAGCCCCCAGGGCATCAAACGGCAGGGCGGTACGGCCGATGCGGATCACCGACTGAGGAGCGCCAGGCTGATCCAGCAGGTAGATGCCGGGCTTGGCCACGCCATGACTCGGCTGCGGTTTGGCCGCCCCGCTACCGCCGGCCAGGGGACCCTGACTCAAGAAGCCCAGCTTGGGCAACAGGTCGGCCTGGGTGATGTCGCCCACCACCACCAGCTTGGCCTGCCGCGCGCCATAATGGGCGCGATAGAAGGCCTGCACGTCGGCCAGGCGGTAGCTGGCCAGCTGGGCCGGACTCCCCAGATCGGGCTGGCCCTGGCGCTGCGCCGGGCCATACAGGGTCCGCGCCAGGGTCTGATCCGCCAACCAGACCGGGGAGCGCTGTGCCTGGGCCTGGGACTGCAGCAGCTGGGCCTTCACTCGGGCAAAATCCGCCTCACGGAAGCCCGGCTGCTGCCAGATATCCTGCAGCAGGGCCAGGCTCTCATCCAGATGGCGGGTGAGGCAGCTGAGCTGTACCAGGGTGTAGTCCTCCCCCACCGACAGGCTGAGGCTGGATCCCAGCCGTTGCAGCCGATCGCTGAGCTGTTCGTTGCTGAGTCCGACGCTGCCCTGGCTCACCACCCGGGCGGTCAGCTCCGCCAGCCCCAGGGTCTGGGGCGTCTCCACCTGCCGCCCACCGGGCAACGCCAGCAACAAGGAAATGGCCGGGATCTCGTGCTGCTCGCTGCCCATCAGGGCGATCTCCTGGCCCAGGCTGGCCCGCCACAGGGTCGGCGGGGGATTGCCCGTCCATTCTCCAGCCGCCGGCGGCTGGGCCCGCGCCCCTTCCGGGGTGGGTCGCAGGGGCAAAGGCGCCCCCTGGGCCCGGGGCATGGCCGAGACAGGGGCAGAGACGAAGTCCGCCGGCGCCGCCGCCAGGCCCGTCTCCCCTCGCGGCACCACGCTCAGTACCACGGCCGGCGCGCCTTGCACATAGCGCCGATAGACCTGCTGTACCGCCTGTGGCGTCACCTGCCCCATGGCCTGCAAGGCCTTGAGCTCATAGCGGGGGTCATCGCGCAGCACCTGGCCGCTGGAGAGCACCGCCATCCGCCCGGCCACGCTCTCCAGCCCCCAGACGGCGGAGGCCTGCAGCCGGCCCTGGATGCGGGCCAGCCCGTCGGCACTCACCTGCCCCAGCTGGGGATCGGCGAGGATCTGCTGGATCTGCCGATACAGGGGCGCCAGGCTGGGATCCTGCTGGGGATTGGCATAGGCCCAGATCTCCAGGGTGCAGGCCAGCTCGCCACAGTTGTGATTGGCGCCGGCACTCACCGCCAGGCCGGTCTTCACCAGTCGCTGGTAGAGCAGGGAGGTGCGCGAGCCGCCCAACCGGTCCGTCAGCACGTCCATGGCCGCCTCGTCCGCCTGTCCGGACCAGACGGTTGGGATCGCCATGTAGAGCAGCGGCAGGTGGATGTCATCCTCCTGGGTCAGGTGACGGGTACGGGGCAGCCAGGCCGGTTGCGGCGCCAGCCGGCTGGGCTCAGGCCCCGGCTGGATGGCGCCAAAGTAGTGCTGCACCCAGGCCAGGGTCTGGGGCACATCAAGGTCGCCCCCGATGGCCAGGGTGGCATTGTTGGGGCCGTACCAGCGCAAAAAGAACTGCTGCACATCCCCCAGGGTGGCCTGATCCAGATCCGCCACCCGGCCTATGGGTTGCCAGGCATAGGGATGAGAAGGCGGGTAGAGCGCCGCGGAGAGCTGCTCCCGTACCCGGCCATAGGGGCGATTGTCGTAGTTCTGTCCCTTCTCGTTCTTGACGGTGGCGCGCTGGATATCGAACTTGTGCTGGCTCAGGGCCGGCAGCAGAAAGCCCATGCGATCCGACTCCAGCCAGAGCGCCCGCTCCAGCTGGTTGGCGGGCACCGTCTCGTAGTAGCGGGTGAGATCCCGGCCGGTTTCGCCGTTGGCATCGCCGCCGGCGCCCTGCACCAGGGCGAAGTGCTGACCATTTGCCACATGGGCCGAGCCCTGGAACATCATGTGTTCAAACAGGTGGGCGAAGCCGGTCATGCCGGGGACCTCCCGGGCCGAACCCACGTGGTAGGTCACCTCCACATGCACCAGGGGATCGGAATGATCCTCGTGCAGCAGCAGGGTCAGGCCGTTCTCCAGCCGATAGCGCTGATAGCTGATGTCCTGACTGCCCGGCGCCGCCTGGTGCTCGTCCAACAGGCGGATGTCCGCCCAGGCCAACGTCCCCCAGCTCCAGCACAGTACCAGCAGCCACAGGCGTACCACGCCCTTGTTCCCCCAACTCATGCTCACGCCTTCCTTCATATCAGACTCACGATCCCCGCCACCAGCAGGTAACGGACGCCCTTACCCAGGGCGATCAACACACAGGCCGATGGCCAGCCGCAGCGCAGCCAGCCGGCCAGCAGACAGAGGCCATCCCCCACCACCGGCAGCCAGGCCAGCAGCAGGCTCCAGGGACCATAGCGCCGCAACCAGGCCAGGGCCCGTTGCTGACCCCGCTTATCAAACCGCGCCGCCCCCCAACGCCCCGATAACCAGACCCCCAGGCCAAAGGTGGTCAGGGAGCCCAGGGTGTTACCCAGGGTGGCCAGACTCCACCAGTACCACAACTGCTCCGGCTGCTGCTGCATCAGGACCGCCAGCCACAGTTCGGAGCCGCCCGGCAACAGGGTGGCGGAGGCAAACGCGGCGGCGAACAGGCCGCAACCTGCGCCCAGCTCAAACATGGCGGACAACCCAGCTCATGGGCCCATGGACGGCAAATCGGTGGCAAAGGAGGGAGGTCATGCTCTGGCTCTCACACTACACTCAGCTCAGAATAAGAGAGCGAAGAATAACAAGGGATTAACGAGGACGCGATGAGTCGTTTGTTTCTATTGCCCCTGCTGCTGGCACTGTTGTGGTGGGCCTTCTTGTATTACTTCCGCATCCCCTGGCGCCAGGGGCTCACCGGCTTTTACTGGATCATCGGCTTGGGGGGCGGCCTGGCCGCCTTCCTGACCCTGATGATCTGGCTCACCCACTAGCCGGACTCCAATAGTTCTCCAGCAACACCTGGCCCGGCGCCCGCCGGCGATGGCGGCTAAAGCCCAGCGCCTCCAGCGCCGCCAGGCTGTCCGCCACCATGTCCGGGTTGCCACACAACAAGACGCGATCCTGCGCCGGATCCAGACTGAGGCCCAGCCGCTGGGCCAGCACCCCCTGGAGCAGGGCGGCCGGAATGCGCAACGGCAAGGCCCCGGGCCAGGCTTGTCGGGTCACCAGGGGCTGATAGACAAACCGCTCGCCCCACTGACGGCTGTAGTGGGCGATCAACTCGGGATAGACCAGCTCGGCCCCCTCCCGCACCCCGTGCACCAGAACTAGCCGGGCAAAGCGGCGGGCCACGGCGCCGTCGCTCAGCAGGGAGAGAAACGGCCCTATGCCGGTGCCGGTGGCCAGCAGCCAGAGCCGGTCACCTTCGGGGATCTCCGGCTCGGTCAGGAAGCCGCCGGCCTGGGGTGCCAGCCAGAGGGGAGCTCCCGCCGCCTGCTGCCCCAGCGCCGGGCTCAGCCTGCCGCCCTGCACCCGCACCAGCAGGAACTCATGATGATCAGAGCTGGGCGGATTGACGAAGGAGTAGGCCCGCGCCACCCGCTCGCCCGCCAGGTCGAGGGCCAAGCGGGTAAACTGACCCGCCTGGTAGGGCGGCAGCTCGGCCTGCACCCGCAAGGAGAACAGCTTGTCACTCCAATCCCGTCGGCCGATCACCCGGCCCTGGATCCACTCCGCCATGGTTCACCCCCTGTTTTTCTCAGGGTAGATGGATTTTGGGCAATAAAAAACCCGCGACAGGCGCGGGTTCTTTATCGGGGATGCGCGATTACTCGGCAACCACTTCCACCTTGACGGCGGTCTTAACGTCAGCGTGCAGCTGCAGGGCGATCTCGTATTCGCCGGTGTAGCGCAGGGCGCCTTCGGGCATACGAACTTCGCTCTTGCAGATGGTCACACCGGCGGCGGTGACGGCATCAGCCACGTCACGGTTACCGATGGAGCCGAACAGCTTGCCTTCGTCGCCAGACTTGGAGGCGATAACCACCTTCTCCAGGGCTTCGACTTGAGCGGCACGAGCCTGGGCAGCAGCCAGTTGGTCAGCCAGCTTGGCTTCCAGCTCGGCGCGACGGGCTTCGAACATTTCCAGGTTAGCCTTGGTGGCCATAACAGCCTTCCCCTGCGGGATCAGGTAGTTACGGGCAAAACCAGACTTAACGGTGACCTTGTCACCCAGACCACCCAGACGGGCGATCTTATCGAGCAGAATAACTTCCATTACCTTTCCTCGGTATGTGTTGAGTTAGGCCCAGACGCCGATCACTTGTTGTGCAGATCGGTGTACGGCAGCAGAGCCAGGTAACGAGCACGCTTGATGGCGCGTGCCAGTTGGCGCTGATACTTGGCGCGGGTACCTGTGATACGGCTCGGTACGATCTTGCCAGATTCAGTGATGTAGTTCTTCAGGGTAGCGATATCTTTGTAATCGATCTCGGTTACGCCTTCAGCGGTGAAACGGCAGAACTTGCGACGACGGAAATAACGTGCCATTTGCAGTGATCCTCTTAAGTACTCAGTAATTACTCAGCAGCGGCTTCAGCAGCAGCACCTTCTTCCGCGCGATCGTCGCGACGGCCTTGGCGCTCTTCGCGAGCCTTGGCCATCGGAGAGGCTTCGGTCACAGCTTGCTTGGTACGCATGATCATGTTGCGGATAACGGCATCGTTGAAGCGGAAGTTGTTTTCCAGCTCGTCGATCACAGCCTGTTCGGCCTCTACGTTCATCAGCACATAGTGAGCCTTGTGCAGCTTGTCGATGGGGTAAGCCAGTTGACGACGGCCCCAGTCTTCCAGGCGATGGATCTTGCCACCGGAAGTTTCGATCGCGCCGGTGTAACGCTCGATCATACCGGCAACCTGCTCGCTCTGGTCCGGATGAACCATAAAGACGATTTCATAATGACGCATGGATTGCTCCTTACGGGTTAGTAGCCTTCGTCGAGGCTCGGTCGGGCCGTCGAAGGCAAGGAACTTAGTTGGTGTGTTGACCGATTTAAGGCGCGCTATTGTACGTGGGAGACGGGGCGGTGGCAATCCCTGTGTCGATTTTGTCACCGCCCCCAGGCTGGCAGGCTCAACGGCGCTGGCGCACCGCTTCAAACAGGCAGATGCCGGTGGCCACGGAGACGTTGAGGCTGGACACGGCGCCGGCCATGGGGATGCGGATCAGCTGATCGCAATGCTCCCGGGTCAGGCGGCGCAGCCCGCTGCCTTCGGCTCCCATCACCAGGGCCAGGGGCCCGGTGAGCTTGGCATCGAACAGCTCGTCGTCTGTCTCACCGGCGGTACCCACCACCCAGACGTTGCGATCTTTGAGCTCCCGCAGGGTGCGGGCCAGGTTGGTGACCTGGATGAAGGGCACGGTTTCGGCCGCGCCGCAGGCCACCTTGCGGGCGGTGGCGTTGAGGCTCACCGACTTGTCCCGCGGCACTATCAGAGCATGGACCCCGGCGGCATCGGCGCTGCGCAGGCAGGCCCCCAGGTTGTGGGGGTCGGTGACGCCGTCCAGCACCAGCAGGAAGGGGTGCGGCTGCTTATCCAGCAAATCCCACAGATCCGCCTCCTCGTACTTCTTGCCCTCCTTGATGCGGGCAATGATGCCCTGGTGGATGGCCCCCTCGGCCTTGTCATCCAGGGTCTTGCGCTGCACGAACTGGATGCTGACGCCGTACTTGCGCAGCAGGTTCAGCAGGGGCAGCAGGCGGTCATCCTCCCGCCCCTTGAGGGCCCAGGCCTCGATGAAGCGCTCGGGCGCGGTCTCCAGCAGGGCGGTAACGGCATGAATGCCGTAGATCATCTCACTACTCATTTCTTCTTGCCTTGACGTTTAGCCTTGGACGGCACCTTCTTGTCGGCATCCGCCTCCGGTTTTTTGCTGCTCTTGCGCTTCTTGCCGTCACCGGCTCGGGCGGCTTTGGCCGGGCCCTTCCTGGCCGCCGCGGGCGCCGGCTTTTGGCGCGCCCCCTTGCCGCTCTTGCCCCCGTTGCCACCGAGGGCGACCCCGTCCTCCACCAGCACGAAGTCGATCTTGCGATCATCCAGGCTGACGCCCATCACCTTGACCCGCACCTTGTCCCCCAGCCGGTAGACCCGACGGAAGGTCTGGCCGATCAGGGTCTGGCGGGCCGGGTCGAACTGGTAGTAGTCGTTGGTCAGGGTGCTGATGTGCACCAGGCCATCGATGTGCAGCTCGGACAGACGGACGAACAGGCCGAAGCCGGTGACCGAGGCGATGACCCCGTCCAACTCGTCCCCCACGTGATCCTGCATGTATTCGCACTTGAGCCAGTCCGCCACGTCCCGGGTGGCCTCGTCGGCGCGCCGCTCTGTCATGGAGCACTGCTCGCCCAGGGGCGCCACCTCGTCGTACTGGTAGTTGTAGCCGCCGGTGGGGGTCCACTTGTGCTTGGGTTTGCCCTGCTCCTTGGCCAGCTGGAACTTGATGGCCCGGTGCAGCACCAGATCCGGGTAGCGGCGGATGGGCGAGGTGAAGTGGGCGTAGGACTTGAGCGCCAGGCCGAAGTGGCCCTGGTTGTCGGCGCTGTACACCGCCTGCTGCATGGAGCGCAGCAGCATGGTGTTGATGAGCTCGGCATCGGGCCTGTCCTGCACCAGCTCCGCCAGGTCGGCGAAGTCCCGCGGCTCGGGCTCCAGCCCGCCCTTGAGCTCCAGCCCCAGTTCGGCCAGGAAGTGGCGGAAGGTCTCCAGCTTCATCTCGCCGGGCCGCTCGTGGATACGGAACAGGGTATCGGCCTCGTGGTGCTCGATGAAGCGGGCCGCCGCCACGTTCGCCTGGATCATGCACTCTTCGATGATCTTGTGGGCGTCGTTGCGGATGAGGGGCACGATGCGTTCGATCTTGCGCTGAGCGTTGAACACGAAGCGGGTCTCGTCGCTCTCAAACTCCACGGCGCCGCGCTGATGACGGTTGCGCTTCAGGGCGTGATAGAGCTTGTGCAGCTCTTCCAGGTAGGGCACCAGGGGGCCGTAATGCTCCCGCAGGCGCGGGTCCCCGTCCAGGATGGCCGCCACCTTGGAGTAGGTGAGGCGGGCGTGGGAGTTCATCACCCCCTCGTAGAAGCGGTAACCGGAGAGCTTGCCCTGGGCGGAGATGGTCATCTCGCACACCATGCACAGGCGATCCACCTGGGGATTCAAGGAGCAGAGGCCGTTGGACAGCACCTCCGGCAGCATGGGGATCACCTGCTCGGGGAAGTAGACTGAGTTGCCCCGCAGCTCGGCCTCATGATCCAGCGGCTGGCCCGGTCGCACATAGTAGGAGACGTCGGCGATGGCCACCCACAGGCGCCAGCCACCGGCGGGCTTGGCCTGACAGAACACCGCATCGTCGAAGTCCCGGGCATCCTCACCGTCTATGGTCACCAGGGGGATGCCCCGCAGATCCACTCGGCCCGCCTTGGCCTCTTCCGAGACCTCCTCATGGAGATCCTTGATCTGGGTCAGCACCTCGGACGGCCAGACATGGGGGATGCCATAGTTGCGAATGGCCACCTCGATCTCCATGCCAGGTTCCATGTGATCGCCCAGCACCTCGATCACCTCGCCCATGGCGTTGACCCGGGCGGTGGGCCGCTGGGTGATGCGCGCCACCACCATCTGGCCCTGACGCGCCCCCAGGTTCTTGCCGGCGGGGATCAGGATGTCCTGGTCGATGCGGCTGTCATCGGGCACCACGAAGCAGACCTCGTTCTCGATGAAGTAACGGCCGACGATCTCCAGCTCGCGGGATTGCAGCAGGCGCACCAGACGAGCCTCCTGCCGCCCCTTGGCATCGGTGCGGGTGGGCTGCACCAGCACGAAGTCGCCGTGCATCAGGCCGCTCATCTCCCGCGGGCCCAGGAACAGATCGCTGCCACCGCCCTCGGGACGCAGGAAGCCGAAGCCATCCTTGTGACCCAGCACAGTGCCCTTCACCAGGTTCATGCGCGACGGCAGGGCGTAGCTCTTGGCCCGGGTGAAGATCAGCTGGCCATCCCGCTCCATGGCCCGCAGACGACGCCGCAGCGCTTCGACCTGCTCCTCTTCCTGCAGGTTGAACTCGGTCACCAGCTCGGCATGGGATACCGGCGCCTGGCGCTGCTCTATGATGGCGAGGATGAACTCACGGCTGGGAATGGGGTTGTCGTATTTTTCGGCTTCGCGGGCCAGGAAGGGATCTTGTGCGGGCGTATCTTGGGAGGACATAAGTCGGCAGGCCTGTCAGAATTTTGAGGGACGTCAAAAGTATAACGAAAGCCAGTTGCCATTGGCAGCGACGATTTCACAGACAATCGGCAACGGCCGGCTTACACTGAGCCCAACGCCGGCACCCTGTGCAGCCAGAGAACACTCATGTCCAAAGACAGCTTTACCGAGGCCAGCGCCTACCTGAAGCAGGCGCTGCCCCTGATGATCAAGTACCAGATCCCCACCACGCCCACCAATTATGCGGTCTGGTACACCTATGTGGCACAACGCAACCCCGAGCTGAGCCAGGCCATCGACGACTCCATCCGCCAGCAGGGCCACTGCTCGGCCCATACCAGCGAGCGTCTCTATCAGCAGCATGTGGCGGACGAAACCAGCCAGAGCCTGGAGCAGACCAAGCTCAGCCTGGAGGCCATGCTGCTGGAGCTGGGCGCCACCATGGCCGACACCCTGAACGATACCGGCCAGTTCCAGCAGGTGCTGGAAAACAGCTTCGCCAAGCTGAGCCGCTTCGAAAGCGAGGGGCTGTCCATTGAGGAGACCACGGGTCTGGTGCGGGAGCTGATCCAGGGCGGCCGGGGCATCAGCCAGAGCACCCGGCTGTTCAGCGCCCAGCTGGCCGAGGCCAATAACGAGATCGCCGAGCTCAAGCAGAGCCTGGCCAAGAGCCGGGAGCTGGCCTATCAGGATGCCCTCACCGGCCTGTTGAACCGCCGGGCCTTCGACGAGGCGCTGCGGGGCTACCTCAGCAACAAGAGTCCCTTTGCGCTGGTGCTGATGGACATAGACCACTTCAAGCGCCTCAACGACCAGTACGGTCACCTGTTCGGCGATCAGGTGCTCAAGGCCCTGGCCCGCCGCCTGAGCGAAGCCTGCCGCGAGGGCGAAGTCGCCTACCGCATCGGCGGTGAGGAGATGTGTATCCTGTTGCCCAAGCGCAACCTGACGGTGGCCCGCCAGTTCGCCGAAGCCCTACGCCGGGCCATAGAGCGGTTGAGCATCATGGATAGACGCAGCGGCGAGCGGGTCAGCCGCATCACCGCCTCGTTTGGCGTCACCGAATACCAGACGGACGACGACTACGAATCCCTGATGCGCCGGGTAGACGATCTGCTCTATCAGGCCAAGGCCCTGGGCCGCAACCGCGTCATGCCCATGAGTCTGTAAGCGGAATCGAAAAGCGGGAGGCAAGGGCCCGTCGCCATGGCGACGGGCCCTTGTTGTTTGGGGCGATTGTGGTTAGGGGCGACGCACCTGGGCGTCCAATTCGGCCAGCTTGGCCGTCATCACGGCACGGATCTCATCACCATGCTGACGGATGCTCTCCCGCCGCCAGCCGTCGGTGGAAACGGGCAGCAGCATCTCGACGATCACCTCGCCATTGTCCCAGCGATTGAGGTCGATCTGCTCGGCATAGCTGGAGGCCACCACGGGCACCACGGGCACCTTGGCCTGCAGGGCGGTATGGAAGGCACCGGTCTTGAACGGCAGCAGACCGCGCCCCTTGGAACGGGTACCCTCGGGGAACATCCACACCGAGATGCGGCGGCCGCGGATGCGATCCACCACCTGCATTATGGTGTCGATGGCCTTGCTCCGATTGCCCCGGTCGATGAGGATGTTGCCCCCCAGGTAGAACAGGGCACCGAACAGGGGTATCCACAGCAGGCTTTTCTTGCCCACCGCCACCACCCCGGGGCGCACCACGCCGGTCATCACCATGATGTCCCAGTTGGTCTGGTGGTTGGCGGCATAGATGGCCGGCCCCAGGTTACGGCACTGCTCGGGTATGACGAGCTTGACCTTGATGCCCAGCAGCGGGCAGGCCAGGTGCAGCCCCCAGCGGGAGAGCAGGTAGCTGTTGTTGCGGTGGCGCGGCCGGGCCAGGCACAGCAGCAGGCCCAAGACAAACCAGCACACCATCAAGATGCCCAGCAGCAGCACGCGGAAAAACTTAAGCATGGTTATCCCTCTAGATGAAGAGGCCGCAGTATAGCGGCCTCAGCTGGGGTTGGCGATCTGGCCTCACGCGGAGGCCCCCTCCTCGATAACGGGTTCAATCTTGTCCACCCGCTGCAGCCCACGGGGCAGCTTGGCACCGCGCCGCCCCCGCTCGCCCCGATAGTGGGCCAGATCGCTGGGCTTCAAGGTCAGCTTGCGCTTGCCGGCGTAGAGCACCACGGACTGATCCTCCCGCACCAGGGCCAGCTGACTGACAAACTCCTCGCGGCTGGCCAGCTTGGCGCTGCTGATGCCCATCATCTTGTTGCCCTTGCCCTTGGCCAGCTCCGGCAAGTCCTGCAACGGGAACAGCAGCATGCGGCCGTCGGCGCTGATGGTCAGGCAGAGGATGCCGTCGCCATCGGGCACCGGCTGGGGCACCATCACCTCGGCCCCCTCCGGGATGGAGAGCAGCGCCTTGCCGTTCTTGTTCTTGCTGATGAGATCGCTGTAGCGACAGACGAAGCCATAGCCGGCGTCGGAGCAGAGCAGGAAACGCTGCTCCTCCGGTGCCAACAGCACATGGCGGGCCTGCTCGCCGGGGTTGAGGCTGCAACGGCCGGTGAGCGGCTCGCCCTGGGAGCGGGCCGACGGCAGGCTGTGGGCCTCCAGGGCATAGGTGCGGCCCTGGTTGGTGAGGAACACCGCCTGCTGGTTGCTGCGCCCCGGCGCCGAGGCCAGATAGCCGTCGCCGGCCTTGTAGGAGAGGCCAGCCACATCCACCTCGTGACCCTTGGCGGCCCGCACCCAGCCCATCTCCGACAGCACCACGGTTACCGGCTCGCTGGGGGTCAGCTCCTTCTCGGTGAGGGCCTTGGCCTCCTCGCGCTCGATGAGCGGGGAGCGGCGATCGTCACCGTATTTCTCGGCATCCGCCAGCAGCTCTTTCTTCAGCAGGCTATTCATGCGCCGCTCGGAACCCAGCAGCTGTTGCAGCTGGTCGCGCTCCTTGGCCAGCTCATCCTGCTCGCCGCGGATCTTCATCTCTTCCAGGCGGGCCAACTGGCGCAGCCGGGTGTCGAGGATATAGTCGGCCTGGGCCTCGGTGAGCGCGAAGCGGGCCATCAGCACCGCCTTGGGCTCGTCCTCGGTGCGGATGATGTGGATCACCTCGTCCAGGTTGAGAAAGGCCACCAGCAAACCATCCAACAGGTGCAGCCGGCGCTCCACCTTCTCCAGCCGGTGCTGCAACCGGCGGCGCACGGTTTCGCGGCGGAAGGTCAGCCATTCGGTGAGCAGCTGGGGCAGGCTCTTAACCTGGGGCCTGTGGTCCATCCCCAGTATGTTGAGGTTGACCCGATAACTCTTCTCCAGATCCGTGCTGGCGAACAGGTGCTGCATCAGCTGCTCCGCGTCCACCCGGTTGGAGCGCGGCACTATGACGATGCGGGTCGGGTTCTCGTGATCCGACTCATCCCGCAGATCCGTCACCATGGGCAGCTTCTTGGCCTGCATCTGGCCGGCGATCTGCTCCAGCACCTTGGCGCCGGAGGCCTGGTGCGGCAGGGCCGTGATGACGATGTCGCCATCCTCCACCTGGTAGACGGCGCGCATCTTGATGGAGCCCTTGCCGGAGGCGTAAATCTTGGCGATCTCCTCCCGCGGCGTGATGATCTCCGCCGCCGTGGGGTAATCAGGCCCCTGGATATGACCCATCAGCTCGGCCACCCCGGCCTTGGGGTTGTCCAGCAGGGCGACACAGGCATGGGCCACCTCACGGGCATTGTGGGGCGGTATGTCGGTGGCCATGCCCACCGCAATGCCGGTGACGCCGTTGAGCAGGATGTGTGGCAGGCGAGCCGGCAGGTACTGGGGCTCCTTCAGGGTGCCGTCGAAGTTGGGCCCCCACTCCACTGTGCCCTGCTCCAGCTCGGAGAGCAGTAGCTCGGAGAACTTGGACAGCCGCGCCTCGGTGTAACGCATGGCGGCAAAGGACTTGGGATCATCCGGCGCCCCCCAGTTGCCCTGGCCGTCTACCAGGGGATAGCGGTAGGAGAAGGGCTGGGCCATCAGCACCATGGCCTCATAACAGGCCGAATCGCCATGGGGGTGGTACTTACCCAGCACGTCCCCCACGGTACGGGCGGACTTCTTGTACTTGGCCAGGGCCGACAGGCCCAGCTCGCTCATGGCGTAGATGATGCGCCGCTGCACCGGCTTCAGGCCGTCGCTGATATGGGGCAGGGCCCGATCCATGATCACGTACATGGAATAGTTGAGGTAAGCCTGCTCGGTGAAGGTATGCAGCGGCAGCTGCTCCACCCCTTCGAGGCTCAGTTCGACATCACTCATGATGGTTTCTGCTAATTCCGGTTGGCTGCCCCAGGGCGGGGCCTGGCGCCATAATGACACGTTGCGCGACTAGACTACCATCGCCACCCGGAATCACAGCAAGAAAAAGGTGAGAGAGGACACAGGGTTAGGCTTCAGTTGCCACTCCCTGGAAGCTAGCCCCGGGCACGGTGATGCAGGTAGCGCAGCAGTTCGGCGTCATCCTCCCGGATATGGGGCGCCGCCACCTCCTGCAAGAAGCGGGAGACCAGCTCCGCCAGGCTGACCTGCCCCTTGTGGTATTGCCGCAGCAGGGCATCGGCCTGTTGCGCTATCTGTTGGTGTTGCAGGTGATGCTGGGCCAGTTGGGGGTAGTGCTGGTCGGCCATCAGTTGCTCCTCGCAGCGAAAGTGCTCGCGGATCTGGCGATCCAGCGCCGTCAGGCTGGTCAGCAGCTGCGTCTCGTCGGCCGGGTCGGCCAGCAAGGCTTCGAGTTGGACCAACTGACGGGCCAGCTCCTGATGCTGGTGATCCAACAGGGGATGGCCGCTGGGGTGGGAGGGGTAAGGATGCTGGGCTACCACAGGACAAGACTCCTAAACTACCTGCCCAAAACCATAGCACAAGACCATAGGATGAGAAGGGGATATGCCCCGGATGATCCGCCCCCTGATCCATGCTCTAATAGCGCCCAGTTACCCATGCCGAGGTCATCATGCAAGACACCCCCCTGCTGAGCACAGACGAGCTGCTCGATCACGCCTACGAAATCTTTCTGGAGCTGGCCGCCGACAACCTGAGCCAGGAGCAAATCACCCTGTTCAACGCCGAGTTCGAAACCCGCGGCGCCCTGGGTGACAGCGAACCGGATGCCGACTGGCAGGAGTACCTGGACTTTGAGCTGGATCCCGCCCGCCACGTGGAGATCTGCATCGGCCTGCTGGGGGATGACGAGGAGTTCGACACCCTGTTCGCCCGCCTGCTGATGAGCCGGGATCCGGAAGATCGTAATTGCCAGATCCAGTGGCAGGAACGCTAACGCCGGCCGCGCCAACGTCTCAATTTGACTCCCAACGGCTTGGGTCCACCTCCCCCTTGCGCTAAGGTGCAGGCAGGTTTCTCACGGAGGATGTGACCCATGCTGTTTCTTGCCACCCTGCTGGGCCTGGTGCTGCTCGCCGGCCTGTTCATCGCCACCCTGTACAATCGCCTGGTGACCCTGAAGGGGCGTTACGAGAACGCCTTCGCCCAGATCGCCGTCCAGCTCAAGCGCCGCTACGATCTCATCCCCAACCTGGTGGAGACGGCCCAGGGCTACCTGAGCCACGAAAAAGAGACCCTGAGCGCCGTCACCCAGGCCCGCAACGAGGCCCTGGCCGGCCTGCAGGTGGCCCGCGCCCAGCCCGGCGAGGCCGCCGCCCTGGCCACTCTGAGCCAGGCCGAAGGGCGTCTGGGCCAAGCCCTGGCCGGCTTCAGCCTGAAGGTGGAAGCCTATCCCGAGCTCAAGGCCAACGAGACCATGGCCCAGCTGAGCGAGGAGCTGTCCTCCACGGAAAACCGCATCGCCTTCGCCCGCCAGGCCTTCAACGACGCCGTGACCCTGTACAACATACAGCGGCGCAGCTTCCCCACCGTACTCTTGGCCACCACCCTGGGCCACCCGCAGGATGCCAGCCTGCTGGAGATCCCCGGCGACGACCATCAGACAGTACCCAAGGTCAGCTTCCACTAAGCCGCCACCATGCTGGATTTTTTCGAGCAACAGGACAGTGCCAAGCGCCGCAGCCTGAAATGGCTGCTGCTCTATCTGCTGGGGCTGGCTCTGGTCTCCGGCCTGACCGGCCTGCTGTTTCTGGCGGCCTTCAGCACCAGCTTCTGGCGTGGCGGCAGCGTCCAGCTGCTGCTGGGGGCCAGCGCCGCCAGCCTGGGCGCCATGCTGCTGTTTTGCGCCTTTCGCTACCTCAGCCTGCTGCAGGGCGGCCGCAAGGTGGCCGAGGCCCTGGGCGCCCGCCCCGTGCTGCCCGCGCCGGAGGATCCGCTGGAGCGGCGCTTTGCCAACGTGGTGGCGGAGATGGCCATCGCCGCCGGCCTGCCCATGCCGGGCCTCTACCTGCAGGAGCAGGAGCCGGGGATCAACGCCTTCGCCGCCGGCCATACCCTCAACGATGCGGTGATCTGCGTGACCCGCGGCGCCCTGCAGGCCTTGAGCCGGGACGAGCTACAGGCGGTGGTGGGCCATGAGTTCAGCCACATCCTCAATGGCGACATGCGGCTGAACCTGCGGCTCACCGCCGGCCTCTACGGTCTGGTGGGACTGGGCCAGCTGGGCCGCCAGCTGTGGCATGGCGGCAACAGCCGGCGGGGTCGCGGCGGTCGCGGGACCCTGCTGGGGCTGGGGCTCATGCTGCTGGGTTACGTGGGACAGCAGTGGGGCCGCCTGATGCGTGCCGCCGTCAGCCGGCAGCGGGAATTTCTGGCCGACGCGGCGGCGGTGCAGTTTGCCCGCCAACCGCTGGCCCTGGCCAATGCCCTGAAGAAGGTGGGCGGTCATCAGTACGCCTCCTTGATCTTTCACCGGGCCGGCGAGGAGTACAGCCACCTGTTTTTCTGCCAGGGCCTCGGCAGCACCTTCTCCGGCCTGTTTGCCACCCATCCGCCCCTGGCCGAGCGCATTCGTCGGCTGGATCCCGCCTGGGACGGCCGCTATCTGGCTCCGGATCCCGCCGATCCCGCCCCCGAGCACCCCTCCCGGGCCGAGGTGACCAGTCAATGGCTGAAGGAGGCGCCGGTGAGCGCGGCCCTGGCCGGTGCCCTGGCCATCGCCCAGGGCACGACGCCGCCCCCCAAGTCCGCCGAGCCCCGGCTGCTGGAGACGGATCCCGATGGCTGGCTGGCGGTGCTGCCCGCCGACAAGGTGACGGCGGCCCGCGACCCTTGGCTGGCTCGCCAGCTGATCTTCGCCCTGCTGCTGGACGGTGACGAGACGGTACGGCGCCGACAGCTGGCCAATCTTACCCGCGCCGAGGAGGTGGAAGCGCTCGCGACGCCGCTGACCCAGGCCGGTGAGCGACTGGCGTTGCTGGAGCTCTGCCTGCCGGCCCTGCGGCAGCTGAGCCCCCAGCAATACAAGGCGTTTCGGGACGATCTGCTGCAGCTGATGATGGCCGACGGCCGGCTGGCCATCAGCGAGTGGCTGGCCTACCGCCTGCTGACCCACCAGCTGGACAGCCACTTCGGCCGCCGGGCGGCGCCCCTGGTCCGCTTCCACAAGCCGGCCCAGCTGACCGACGAGCTGACGGCGCTGCTCAGCGCCCTGGCCCAGCAGCTGGCCAGCCCCCAGGCGCCGGCCGAACGGCTGTTTGGCCTGGCCTGCAACCAGCTGGGGCTCTACCGGCAACAGTTACAGCCGGAGCCCAGCGTGACAGAGCTGGCCCGTGCCGTGAGCCAACTGCAGCAGGCCAGCGAGCCGCTGCGCCGCCGGGTGCTGCAGACCCTGAGCAAGCTGATCGCCCTGGACCGGCAGGTGAGCGAAGTGGAGCTGGAGTGGTTCCACCTGCTGGCCATCTGCCTGGACTGCCCGATCCCGGCGCCGCGTCTTGGCCCTGGCGGACCCTGACACCCAGACAGCAAAAAGGCCCTGACGGGCCTTTTGGTTTTCGCACACTCGGCATCAATTCTGGGCGGCGGCCGGGCGGGCACCACGCAGCTCATCGGGAGTGATGAAACCATCCCCATTGCGATCCAGAGTCTTGAAATCGCCCTTGGCCGCCTGACGGGCACTCATGCGCTCCTGATGCAGCTTGAGCAGGGTGTCGTATTCGGCGGCACTCAGCTTGCCATTGCCATCCTTATCAGCCTGGTCAAAGAGGTTATTGCCTGGTTGACCCTTGCCCTGATAACCACCGCCGCAACCGCCATGGCGATGGCCATAACCCATGCCACGGGGCATGTCATCATCGTCCATCATGGGGCCATAACCACGCCCCATGCCCATGCCATAAGGCATATCATCGTCATCATCATCCATCATGGCCTGATGGGCATGGCGCAGCTGATCCAGGGTGATGTAGCCCTGCTTGCCGGAGTCCAGCTGCTCGAAGGTGGGCAGTTGGGCCTGGCGCTGTGCCAGACGCTGTTCCATCTGGGCCAGGTGGTCGCTCTGCAGCTTGCGCAGGGCCTCATACTCGGCCTTGTTCAACTGGCCGTTACCGTCCTTGTCTACCTGGCCCAGCATGTAACCACGCTGGAAGGCGTCCCCTCGCTCGCCTTGTTGTGGTGCCCGGCCATCACGGGCCTTGCCCCACTGGCTCGCCATGGCAGAACGCCATTCGTCCCGGGTGATGTAGCCTTGTTTCTTGGTATCCAGCTCGGCGAACTTGGGCAACTTGGCCTCCAGCTGCGCCAGCCGGGCCTGATGCAGTTTTTGCAGGGTGGCAAACTCGGCTGGGCTCAGCTTGCCATCCTTATCGGCGTCCGCCTGCTGGAACAGGGCCGGGCCGCGGGGCTGGGTGGCGGTCGGCGCCTGATCCACAGCCCAGGCCAAGGAGCCCCCGGTCAATACGCTCAGAACCAGCAGTGCAGTCAGTTGTTTCTTCATGATGAGTCTCCTCCTCTTTCGATGTGATCTGAGTATGGAAGAGGGCTGTCGCAGAACTATGTCGCAGGCAGGCTAAGTTGTGACAAAGGGTGACAGGGGTGTCAGGGCTTTACGGCCGTATCTCTATGGGCGTGCCCACCGCCACCACCTGCCACAGCTCGTCCATGTCGCCGTTGAGCAGGCCGATGCAGCCATTGGTCCAGGCGGAGGACTGCACCCCCAGATCCTCGCTGCCGTTGGGCTGGCCGTGGATCAGGATATCCCCCCCCGGCTGCACGCCGCGGGCCTTGGCGGTGCGGCGGTCCACAGCATTGGGATAGGAGATGTGCAACGCCTTGTAGAAGCGGGATTGGGGCCGCCGGGCATCTATGGTGTAGCGCCCCTCCGGGGTTCGGCCATCCCCCTGCTGCAGCTTGTGGCCCAAAGGATTGGGCCCCAGGGCAATCCAGTAGCGTTTGATGACTTGGCCCTGGTGATAGAGGATCAGGCTGTGGCGGGCCTTCTCCACCACTATGAGGTCCACGTCCGGCGGAATAAACCAGGCGGCCCGCAACGGCAGGCTGCACAACAGCAGCAGCAGGCCCAGTCCCCTCATAGACCGCTGGCCGGGAATTGCCGTTTCAGCTGGCCCAACAGCTGATCCAGGATGCGGGCCATGCGCGCCTCGCGCTGCGTCGGATCCAGGCTGGCGGGCATCACATCGCTCTGCACAGCCCCACGCCAGACCGAGCGCCCCGTCTGGCTATCCACCAGATCCAGCACCATGGCCCCCTTGGGATAGCGACTGCTGCCGGCATAGCCGGGGTTGAGCCCCCAGCGTTGCTGCAGATCGGCGTCGCTCAGCAGCGTGTCGCTACCCAGCTCGAAACGAAACAGGTAGCGGGCCTGCTCACTGGCGGTGATGGGCAGCCCCGCCTCTATCATGCGCTGGGTCAGCAGCAGGCTGATCCTGGCCTCCGCCTTCTCCGCCGCAGAGGAGTCCGTCAGCCAGACATGGTTGCCCTGGTTCGCCACCGCAAAGCTCGGCTCGGCCGCCAGTTCCCCCTGCAGGCCACCAGAGACCACCACCAGCGGCAGGGAGCTGGGCATCTCCTGGGCAGGCGGAACAGACTGGCAGGCAGTCAGTAAGGAAAACAACATGATAGCGGGCAGTGACTTGGTCATGGCTCTCTCCGGCAAATAGACGCACCAACTCTAGCAGCGCCCTCCAAAAGTCGCCATCTCCCCTCGCCAAAGGTTAACGCTGGGCTCATATCTGGCCCGCGCAAGCCGCCGCGGATGGCCATGGCGACAGCGTGTCGGCTTGGCGGTCACCAACACCCGCAACAAAAAAACGGGGCCACCACGGCTAATGCCAGTCAGTTAAGCCTGACTGGCATTGTTTTTACTAGGTTTTCTCGTCGCATACTTCTGTGGTTTGGCTTTGACACACCTGGGATAACTTCGTTCTCGGCGGGCAGGTAACTTGAACTGCTCCGCCTGTTTGTCCATGTCGGCGACGCGGGCTGGAATATTCCCCGGTGATACGAACGGCAGGCAACTGAGCTCATGCAGCAGATACACCGATGCCATGTGAAAGCTCAGCTGGCTGGCCGTATAGCCTTTTAAGCTCGCCGCCATTCTAACCATCTGATATCTCAGCAGGTTATAGGCCAATACCAAGCCCCATAGCTCCTGCCTTACTCCATCGGGTTTCTTGCTGCGCAGCGTCAGCCTGTGCTGTTGCAGGCTCTGTTTCATCTCCCGATAGCCCAGCTCGATTTCCCAGCGATTCTGGTATAGCTCCATCAACTCGCTGGCCGGGAAGCGCATCGGGTCGGTTAGCGACGTCAGCACCTGGCGCTCCTTGCCATTCACCGTCCGGGTCAGCAGCCGGGCTTCGAGCTGCTCCGGTAACTCGCTCCACTTCTTCTTAGCCTGCGGACTGGCGGTGAGCCGTACCAGCGCATCCTGCCGCCCCAGCTTGCGGATGACCTCGTATTGCGTGCCCTTTTTCAGCGGAATAAGCCAGTGACGCGCCACGCCCTGGCATTGCCAGGCGTGTAGCAATCCCAGTGAGTAGAAGCCCTTATCGAACAGGGTCAGGCTGTTATCGGGTGTTTTTTCAATGAGTTGCTCTGCCAGCACCATCTCGTTCACCGCACAGGAGTCCATCACGGTCTGAGTCAGCAGGTGACTGGTCAGCTCCATCTGACACAGCATGCGTACCTGGGGATACTGCGTCTCGCCCTGGCCGGTTTTCGACTTGGCAAAGGCACCGGCATTGTCCTGGGTATCGGGGGTGCGCCAGACCACCCCATCGACGGCCAGCAGCTGCAAGCCGGCCCAGGTTGGGTGCTGACACTGCTGATGCCAGAGCGTAGCGGTCTGCTGGAACACCTGTTGAACGGCTCGGTCAGCCAGTTTTTGGCGCGCCTGGATGAAGGCACTGGGAACGACGAATGGCCGGTCGCCGGGTAACAGGATATCGAGCTGGTTGGCCAATTGGGTCATGGGGACGTGACGAAACAAGGACATACCGATAATGGCCCACAGCACCCGCTCCATGGGCATGCGCCGTCGACGCAGGGAGACCGAGCCTGTCTTGGCCAGGCAGGCCTGCACCAGTTCAGGTGACAGCAGGTCAGACAGGGACTCAAATTTTCCGGGAGGACAGGCGTGAATGAAGTCGAGAGCTTGGTCGATGCGCATAAAAAATCCGAAACCCAACAAGGAGTTTCGGATTTTTACACAGCCTGAGGATCGGTCAATGGATCCTTAACTGATCGGCATTAGGGCCACCACGGCCCCGCTCTTCTGTTGGTAAAGCCGGCGCTAGAGGATCGCCAGGTTGCCCTTGGTCTCCAGCCACTCCCGCCGATCCGAGGAGCGCTTCTTGGCCAGCAGCATGTCCATCAGTTGCAGGGATTGCTCGGCATCCTCCAGGGTCAGCTGCACCAAGCGGCGGGTATTGGGATCCATGGTGGTTTCCCGCAGCTGCTTGGGATTCATCTCCCCCAGCCCCTTGAAGCGGGTCACCTGGGGGGTACCGCGCTTGCTCTCGGCCTTGAGCCGCTCCAGTATCCCCTCCTTCTCTGCCTCGTCCAGGGCGTAGTAGACCTCCTTGCCCAGGTCGATGCGAAACAGGGGCGGCATGGCCACATGGACATGGCCCCTGGCCACCAACGGCTTGAAGTGCTTGAGGAACAGGGCGCACAGCAGGGTGGCGATGTGCAGGCCGTCCGAGTCGGCATCCGCCAGTATGCACACCTTGCCGTAGCGCAAGTCAGACAGATCGTCGCTGTCCGGATCCAGACCTATGGCCACCGAGATGTCATGCACCTCCTGGGAGGCCAGCACCTGGCTGCCATCCACCTCCCAGGTGTTCAGGATCTTGCCCCGCAGCGGCATGATGGCCTGGAACTCCCGATCTCGCGCCTGCTTGGCGCTGCCACCGGCCGAGTCCCCTTCCACCAGAAACAGCTCACCCTGCATGGGGTCGGAACAGGCACAGTCGGTGAGCTTGCCCGGCAGGGCCGGCCCCTGTACCACCTTCTTGCGCACCACCGTCTTGGCGGCCCGCAGCCGGCGCTGGGCCGAGCTGATGCACAGCTCCGCCAGCTGCTCGGCCAGCTCAGTATGGGCGTTGAGCCAGAGGCTGAAGGCATCCTTCACCACCCCGGAGACGAAGGCGGCACACTGCCGCGAGGAGAGCCGCTCCTTGGTCTGGCCGGCAAACTGGGGATCCTGGATCTTCACCGACAGTATGTAGGCGCAGCGCTCCCAGATGTCTTCCGGCGTCAGCTTGACGCCACGGGGCAGCAGGTTGCGGAATTCACAGAACTCCCGCATGGCATCCAGCAGGCCCTGGCGCAACCCGTTGACGTGGGTGCCCCCCTGGATGGTGGGGATCAGGTTGACGTAGGACTCCGCCAATGAGTCGCCCCCCTCCGGCAGCCAGCACAGGGCCCAGTCCACCGCCGAAAACTCGGCGTGGAAGCTACCCACGAAGGGCGGATCCGGCAGGATCAGCGACTCCTTGACGGTGTCGCACAGGTAATCCTTGAGGCCGTCCTGATAGCACCACTCGTGCACCTGATCGCTGGTCTTGTCCTCGAAGCGGATGGCCAGCCCGGGGCAGAGCACCGCCTTGGCCTTGAGAATGTGGATGAGCCGCGGCACGGAAAACTTGGGGGAATCGAAGTAGCGCTCCTCCGGCCAGAAGTGCACCCGGGTGCCGCTCACCCGCCGGCCGCAGGTGCCGGTGATGGTGAGATCCGAGACCTTGTCGCCCTGCTCGAAGGCCATCTCGTAGACCTGACCGTCCCGCTTGACGGTGACCTCCACCCGCTTGGACAGGGCGTTCACCACCGAGATCCCCACCCCGTGCAGACCGCCGGAGAACTGGTAGTTCTGGTTGGAGAACTTACCCCCGGCGTGGAGCTTGCACAGGATCAGCTCCACCGCCGGCACCCCTTCCTCGGGGTGGATATCCACCGGCATGCCGCGGCCATCGTCGATCACCTCCAACGAGTGATCCGGGTGCAGTATCACCTCCACCCGGCTGGCATGGCCGGCCAGGGCCTCATCCACGCTGTTGTCGATGACTTCCTGACCCAGGTGATTGGGTCGGCTGGTGTCCGTGTACATGCCGGGGCGCCGCCGCACCGGCTCCAAGCCGTTTAAGACCTCAATGGACTCGGCGGTATATTGATTGCTCATGGCAAGGCTCTTCTTAACGGGGTAATGCGAGGAATTCTACGATCGCGGGGCAGTAACGCTCAAACCCTTCGAAGGCATGGCTACCACCGGGCTCCAGTGTCACCCGGCAGTCGGCATACAGCGCCAGGGCCTGGCGGTAATCCAGCAGCTCGTCGCCCTGCTGCTGCAACAGCCAGAGCCGCTCCGGATGGGTTAGCTCGGCACAACAGAAGGCGGCCAGCTCGTCCACCTGCTCGGTCCCCAGATGATACTGCACCCCGGTGTGAGGATTGCACTGATCCCCGAGAAAATGGCTGGACATCAGACGATCCGGCCGCACCGCGGGATTGATCACCACCGCCGGCAGGCCGTACTGCTCCGCCACCCGGGTGGCCCAGAAGCCGCCCATGGAGCTGCCCAACACCCCCACAGTCCCCTGCGCCTGCGCCGCCTCCACGCAGCGGCTCACCGCCTGCCAGGCCGGCAACGGCAGATCCGGCAGGGTGGGCACCTGATAGTGCAGCTCTGGATGTTGGGCCTGCAGATAGGCCCCCATCTGCCGGGCCTTGAGGGAACCCGGCGAGGAGTGAAAGCCGTGCAGATAGATGAGGGTATGGGCCATGGCTAGTAGCCGGTGGCGAAGGCCTCGGGCAGGAAGCTGCCGGTGGGCAGCCGCCAGACCTGAGTCGCCACATGGCCGTCGGCGTACAGCTGCAGATGACGCCAGCCGGGGCCGGCATCATCCAGGGTAAAGTCGTTGCAGCCGGGCATGAACTGGATGCAGGTGGAGGGCGAGGTCAGGAAGCGAATGCCGTTGTGCACCCGATCGTACTCCTGATGCACATGGCCGCCCAACACCAACCGGCTCCTGGGATAGCGGGCCAGCAGATCCAGCAGGTGGTTGGCGTTTTTCAAATCGTGCTGATCCAGCCAGCCGCAGCCTACCGGGTGGCAGTGATGATGCAGGCAGATCAGGGCAAAGCGATCCGGCTCTGAGGCCAGGCACTGTTCCAGGAAGCTCAGCTGATCCGGCTTGATCCAGCCATGGGGCACCCCGTAGACCTGGGTGTCCAGCATGATCACCTGCCAATGGGGCAGCAGTATCTGCCGGGCGTTGCTGATGCCCACCTCCGGCATGACGTTGCGCATCAGGGGACCGTCGTCATGGTTGCCCGGCAGCCAGAACAGCGGCTTGCCCAGGGGACGAACCGCCTCGGCAAACCTCTGATAGGAGCCGGCAGAGTAGTCCTGGGAGAGATCGCCGGTGGCCAGCACCAAGTCAAAGGAGAGCTTCTGATCGACGATGGCCTTGATCACGGCCTTGAAGCTGTCGGCGGTACGCACCCCCAACAGGCGACCATCCTCCTCCGCGTAGAGATGAGGATCGGAAATCTGAAGCAGGCGCACCACGGCGTCATGGGCTGGCGAGAGAGAAACGGTATCCAAATCAATCAACTTCTTGGGTTGTCATCATTTAATCAGGGCGTTACCCGGCACAGGGCAGCGTCAGCGTACCGTAACCATGAGCCAGACAAAAACGCAACCAATCGGCCAGGAAATGGTTGCATTGTTCTTTTTCATCCCGTTGATGCATCTGGGCATTGGGATAATCATAGCTTGGCTGCAGCCGGCAAATCTGCTGACTGACACACACTTCGGCCATGCGAGCATCATGGTACAGGCGCACCCGCATATGGGCCCGCAAATACTCGGGAAAATGTTCGTTTCGCTGGGCGATCTCCACCAAGGTGGTATAAGGCGCCGTCTCCAGCAACGTGAGTCGATAATGCAGGCCATCGGCCGCCGCAAACTGGTGGCTGTCGCCGGTTTGCCACTGGCGGGGCAGCAGCTTCATCAGGCCCATGTAATTGGTCTCACAGACCCGTTGCAGGGCCTGCAGATCCGGGACATGGCGCCGCAGCAGACTCATGAGGTGGCCCAACGTTGCAGCAGAGCATCATGATGCAGCTGCAGCCATTGCAGGGCGATGACACTGGCGGCGTTGTCGATGCGCCCCTCCTCCACCCAGCGGTAGGCCTGCTGCCGGCTCACCACGTGCAGGCGGATGTCTTCGCCCTCCTCGGCCAGGCCGTGCAGGCCTGCCGCCAGACTGGCATCCACCTGCCCCACGAACACATCGATGCGCTCCGTGGTGCCCCCCGGGCTGACGAGATAACTCAGCGCCTTCTCCACCTTGCCCAGGGTCAGGCCCGCCTCTTCCATGGCCTCCCGTTGCACCACCTCTGCCGGGGCCTCACCGGGCTCTATGATGCCGGCCACCAGCTCCAGCAGCCAGGGGGTGGGGCTGGTCTCCAGGGCACCGATGCGGAACTGCTCCAGCAGCACCACCTGATCCCGCACCGGATCATAGGGCAGCAGCGCCGCGGCGTGACCGCGCTCGAACAGCTCCCGGCTCAGCACCTGACTCCAGCCACCGGCAAACAGGCGGTGACGCAGCAGGTAACGATTGACGCGAAAGAACCCCTTGAAGCAAGGGGTGCATTCGCTCACCTCAACGTCGTCGCGACCAAACTGCTCATCCTGAGCCAATGGCAAAGCGGGGGACATGGCGCCTCCGGGAAAAAGGGTAACAAGCTAGGGAATCGGCAGACTAACCCCTCCCCCGGTCAGGAACAATAGCCAAGGGCCATAAAGCGCCGGCTGGCGGGCAAATCCCGACCTGGCACCTCGGCTGGGCTTGCATTTAGAAAACTTTTTTCATAAAGTTTTTCTAAAATTCGCTCTGGAGCGCCAGACATGTTTCAAACAAGCCAGTTCCCCAACCACAGCGGCGGAGAAGAGACCCGTCAGCAGCTGATCCGCGCCGCCACCCGGGTGTTCCTGGCGGAAGGGTTTCGCGCCGCCCGAGTCAAGGAGATCGCCGAGCTGGCCGGGGTCCGCCTCTCCGCCATCAACTATCACTTCGGCGGCAAGGAAGGGCTCTACCTGGCGGTGCTGCGCCATCATGGCGACTTGGCCCTGGCCCGGGCCTCGCTCGCATCAGACGAGCCCAATCAGTCCCTGGAGCAGCGTTTCGCCTTCGCCATCCACGGCCTGGTGCTGCGCATGCTGGACGACAGCAATGAGTGTCGTCTGGCCCAGCTGATGTTGCGGGAGCTGGCCAACCCGACACCGGCGCTGGATGTGATGTTCCAGCAGTTCAGCCTGCCCCAGGCGAAGGTCATACTGGCTCTGCTGCAGGAGGTGCTGGGCCCCACCGCCAGCCATGAGACCCAGGTGCGCTGCCTGCTGAGCCTGTTCGGCCAATGCATGTGCTATGTGATGGCCCGTCCCCTGGCCAACAGCCTGGCGCCGCAGCTCTATGAGGCCGATCACTGGCTCGAAGAGATCGACCGTCATCTCGTCACCTTCAGCTGGGCGGGCCTGCAGGCCATCAAGGCCAGCCTGAATGCCCCAGGAGAATCTGCATGAAGCCTGCCCCCCTACCGTCCCTAATGCCCCTGCTGCCCCTGCTGTGGCTGACCGGCTGCCAGCCCCAGGACCAGGCCCCCTTGCCCGGCTATGCCGAGGCGGATTTTGTCCAGGTGGCGGCCCCCAGCGGCGGCCGCCTGCTTAGCTTGCCGGTCAAGGAAGGCGATGAGGTTCAACCCGATCAGCTGCTGTTCGCCCTGGAGGCCGAGCCCCAGCAGGCGGCCCTGGCGGCCAGTCAGGCCCTGCTGGCCCAGCGGCAGGCTCAGCTGACCGATCTCACCAAGGGACTCAGAACCGAGGAGATAGCCGCCCTGCAGGCCCAACTGGAATCGGCCCAGGCCGAACTGCGTCAGGCCCGCCGGGATCATGAACGCCAGACCAGCCTGCGCCGCCAGGGCTTCAGCAGCCAGGCCAATCTGGATGACAGCCGCACCCGGCAGGAGACCGCCGAGGCCCAGGTGCGCAACCTGCAGGCCCAGCTGGCGGTGGGCCAGCTGGCGGGGCGTCCCGATGCCTTGCAGGCGGCCAAGGCGGCCACCCAAGCCGCCGCCGCCCAGGTGCAGCAGGACAGCTGGCAGCTGGCCCAGCGCCAGCAGCAGGCCCACAGCCGGGCCCAGGTGGACGAAATACTGTTCCGGGTCGGCGAATGGGTACCGGCGGGGGAACCCGTGCTGAACCTGTTGCCCGATGACGGCGTCAAGATCCGCTTCTTCGTACCCCAGGATCGGCTCAGCCGGCTGAAGCCCGGGCAAACCATCCAGGTAGGCTGTGATGCCTGTGAGGGTAAGCTGGACGCCCGCATCAGCCACATCGCCAGCGAGGCGGAGTTCACGCCGCCGGTCATCTACAGCCAGGCCAACCGCGCCAAGCTGGTGTTCCTGGTGGAGGCCAAGCCGCTGCAGACCGGCACCTTGCGACCGGGCCAGCCGCTGGATGTCTATCTCGAGCCGGCCGGGTGAACGCCATGACTGACTGGATCATCGATGTGCAGGGGCTCACCAAGCGCTTTGGTGACAAGACGGTGGTGGACAAGCTGGACATGCAGGTCAGGCCCGGCGAGATCTACGGCTTCCTCGGTCCCAACGGCAGCGGCAAGACCACCTCCATCCGCATGATGTGCGGCCTGCTGACGCCGGATGAGGGCCAGGGCCACACCCTGGGCTTCGACATAGTGCGCCAGTCGGCCCAGATCAAGCGTCAGGTGGGCTACATGACCCAGAAGTTCGGCCTGTATGACGATCTGACCCTGCAGGAGAACCTGGAGTTCATCGCCCGCCTCTACCAGCTGCCCAGACCCAAGGCCCTGGCGCTGGAGACCCTGGCCCGACTGGGACTGACCGGCCGGCGTCACCAGCTGGCGGGCAGCCTGTCCGGTGGCTGGAAGCAGCGTCTGGCCCTGTCCGCCTGCCTCATCCACCAGCCCAGGCTGCTGCTGCTGGACGAACCCACCGCCGGGGTGGATCCCAAGGCCCGCCGCGAGTTCTGGGAGGAGATAGGCCAGCTGACCCACGAAGGCATGACGGTGCTGGTCTCCACCCACTACATGGACGAGGCGGAGCGCTGCCACCGCCTGGGCTACATAGCCTACGGCCACCTGCTGGCCTGCGGCACCCCAGATGAGCTGATCCGGCAAAGCGGCTTCAGCACCTGGCGCCTGGCCCAGGCGCCGGCGGAGCTGGCTCGCTGGCTGGAATCCCAGCCCGGCGTGGCCCTGGTGACCCGGTTTGGCAACGCCCTGCACCTGAGCAGCCGCCAGCCAGAACAGATAGCCCCTTTGCTGGCGCAGCTGCAGGCCCAGGGCCAGGCCTGGCAGCCGGTGGCCACCGCCCTGGAGGATCTGTTTATCGCCCTGATGAACCAGGCCAGAGACAACTTCAGCGAGGAGTCAGCATGAGACTGCCGGAGTGGGCCAACCGCCTGTGGGCCATGGTGATCAAGGAGCTGCTGCAGCTGCGCCGGGATCGCCTGACCTTCGCCATGATGCTGGGCATCCCCTTGATCCAGCTGACTTTGTTCGGCTACGCCATCAACGGCGATCCCAAGCAGCTGCCCACCCTGCTGGTGGCCCACGAACAGACCCCCTTCAGCCGCAGCCTGAGCACGGCGCTGGAGAACAGCCAGTACTTCCGCCTGCTGCCCGGTCAGCACGGCGATGCCGAAGCGGACCGGCTGCTGGCCAGCGGCGAGGTGCAGTTTGCCGTCATCATTCCCGCCGGCTTCTCCCGGAGCCTGCAGCGAGGTGAGTCACCCGTGCTGCAGGTGGATGCCGACGCCACCGACCCCACCGCCACCGCCAACGCCATCGCCACCCTGCAACAGCTCACCCAGCAGGCCCTGCAGGCAGATCTCAAGGGCCCGCTGGCCCAGCCCAAACGGCACGATCCCTTCGAGCTGCGCATCCACCGCCGCTACAACCCGGAAGGCTTGACCCAGTACAACATAGTTCCCGGCCTCATGGGGGTCATACTCACCATGACCATGATCATGATGACCGCCCTGGCGGTGACCCGAGAGCTGGAGCGCGGCACACTGGAGAACCTGCTGGCCACGCCCATACGCCCGTTGGAGGTGATGACCGGCAAGATCCTGCCCTATGTGGCCATCGGCCTGGTGCAGGTACTGGTGATCCTGCTGGCCGGCAAGCTGCTGTTTCAGGTGCCCTTCGTCGGCAGCACGCTCCTGCTGCTGCTGGGGGTCTCCATCTTCATCGCCGCCAACCTGGTGGTGGGCATCACCATCTCCAGCGTGGCCCGCAACCAGACCCAGGCCATGCAGATGACCTTCTTCTTCTTTCTGCCCTCCATGCTGCTGTCGGGCTTCATGTTCCCGTTCCGTGGCATGCCCCAGTGGGCCCAGGCGATCGGCGAGCTGCTGCCCCTGACCCACTTCCTGCGGCTGATCCGCGGCGTCATGCTCAAGGGCAACGATCTGGCCCAGAGCTGGCCACATCTGTGGCCACTGCTGCTGTTTATCCTGATAATGCTGTTGATAGGTCTCAAACGATTCAGGCGCACCTTGGATTGAGTCCGGGCTCTGACTATGCTTGGCAGCGACCCGGCCGCGGCTTAACGCAAGGAAAACGGCGATAGAAAAGTCGGTGACCGCCTTGATCCGACATGGTTTTTGCCACATTTAACAGGCACTATTAGCTCTTACGACCGAGCTGGCCAGCATCTCCCACAGCGGGTCTGGCAATCACGGGTAAATTGGAGACGCACAAGATCATGAAGAAAACCCTCATTTCCATCTTGGTACTGCTGGGCACCTCAGGCCTGGCCCACGCCGACAACCTGCTGGACATCTATCACCTGGCACAGCAGAAAGACCCCCAACTGCTGGAGTCCAAGGCGGTGCGTGATCGGGCCTTCGAGGCCATCAACGAAACCGATGCCGCCCGCCTGCCCCAGATCAACCTGGGTGCCACCACAGGCTATCGCAAGACAGACAAGCACGATGCCAACACGGCGGCCACCCTGGGAGGCAACCTGGGCCTGAGCCAGTCCCTCTACCGCCGCAGCAACTGGATCAACAGCGATATCAGCAGCAAGGTCGCCACCCAGGCGGACGTGGCCTACAACGCCGAGCAGCAGGGCCTGATGGTACGCAGCGCCCAGGCCTACTTCGCCGTGCTCTCCGCCCAGGACACCCTGGAGTTTTCCAAGGCCAACCGGGAGGCCCTGAAGCGGCAGCTGGACGAGACCCAGCAACGCTACGAGGTAGGCATGTCCGCCATCACGGACGTCCATGAGGCCAAGGCCGCCTTCGACCTGGCAGAAGCCAACGTCATAGTGGCGGAAAATGCCCTGAGCAACAGCTACGAAGGGCTGCGCCAGCTCACCGGCATGGAGCACAAGTTCCTCGACATCCTCAACACGGATCGCTTTGCCACCAGCCCGCTGGAGCTGGATGCCGATCACTGGATGAAGCTGGCCGAAGACAGCAACCTCTCCCTGCACCGCCAACGCATCGCCAAGGAGATCGCCAAGCAACAGATCGATCTGGCCCAGACCGGCCATGAACCCACCCTGGATCTCTCCGCCGGTCTCTCCAGCGCCTACACCAACTACGAGTGGAACCGCGGCACCTATCAGGACGGTACCCTCAACACCGCCAGCGTCGGTCTCTCCTTCAACCTGCCCCTGTATCAGGGCGGTGCGGTAGAGTCCCGGGTCAAGCAGGCCCAGTTCAACTATGTGGCGGCGAGTGAATCCCTTGAGAAGACCTTCCGGGATGTGCAGGCCACCCTGAACCGCAACTACAACGACGTGAACGGCAGCATAGGCACGGTACGGGCCTATCAGCAGTCGGTGATCTCCGCCGAGAGCGCCCTGACCGCCACCCGGGCCGGTTACGAGGTGGGCACCCGCACCGTAGTGGATCTGCTGGATGCCACCCGCAACCTCTACTCCGCCAAGCAGCAGCTCTCCACCGCACGTTACAACTACATCCTCAACCGGCTGGCCATCAAGCAGACCGCCGGCACCCTCACCGAGGATGATCTGGTCAGCGTCAACCAGGGCCTGAAACCCGCCGCCTGACGGACAGGATCGGGTGCCATCCCGGCACCCGATCCACCTTGCGCCCCGCCTCACAGTTCCCTCTGCCACTGGCGATATTTCCACCGATCCTTGAAGCCGCTCCCGTTTTGCCCGGTTGAGAACCAGTAACGTTTCTTTGCCTATAACAAGGGGTTAACAAACCCAACCAGAAACGACAGGGGATCGCCATGAAATTATTCACTACGTTGCAACAGCTGCTGGGTGTGCAGGGAAAGGGGTCACTGCATGCCGTCACCGAGCAGGATCATCAAGAATCCCTGATCAAGGAACGACCGGATCTGTGCCAGGCCCAGGAGACGGCGCCCATGGAGCAGACCGTCAGCCGGGACAACGCCCGGGACATCATCTTCCTCGGCTGGCAGATCGCCAACGTGGAGGAGCGCCATGCCAAGGACAGCCGCCGGCTGGCCTATCTCAAGCTGTTCCGCACCCGCAACGACAAGTACGTCTGCCAGCGCATGACCCTGATCGATGACGAGGAGAAGCACTACCAGGCCGTCACAGTGGACGACATGGACGGGGTGCGCCAATTCTTCGGCGAGGACCGGCTGGCCCAGGCCCTCTACCAGGTGTCCGGTGTGACAGTAGCGGTACACTGACGCCGCCGCATCCGCCCTGGGGCCGCCTTTGCTGGGCGGCCTTATACTTTCTGGGGCCGACCCCATTTGCCCAAGTGAGTCGGGCAGACAGCTGCAAGAGACAATGCAGGAGAGGAACAGATGCCCATCGATAAACCGGATCCTGCGGCAGCCCAGCCCCAGATCGAATGGCTGACCCCGCATCTGGGCCTGGCATATCGGGTAGACCGGACCCTGATGCAGACTCAGTCGCCCTATCAGCTGATCGACGTGCTGCAGACCCCGGCGTTCGGCCGGGTGTTCCGCCTGGATGGCTGCCTGATGACCGCGGAGGCAGACGAGTGGTTCTACCATGAGAACCTGGCCTTGCTGCCCGCCATCAGCCATCCGGCACCGCGGCGGGCCCTGGTGATCGGCGGCGGGGACGGCGGCTCGGCCCGTCAGCTGCTCAAGGACCGCCAACTGACCTCCCTGGTGGTGTGCGAACTGGATGCCCAGGTGGTGGATATGGCCAAGCGTTATTTTGCCAGCGTGCATCAGGGGGCCTTCGACGATCCCAGGCTGCGGCTGCAGATAGGCGATGGCCTGGCCTATGTGGCGCAGAGCCAAGCACAGGTGGACCTGCTGGTGCTGGATCTCACGGATCCCCAAGGCTTCGCCGCGCCCCTCTACCAGCCGGCCTTCTTCAACCACTGCGCCCGGCTGTTGGGTGAGCAGGGGGTGCTGAGCCTGCACCTGGGCTCGCCCCAGTGGCAGCCGCAACGGGTCAGTCGACTGCTGGCTGACCTGCGGCAGCAGTTCGCCATAGTCCGGCTCATCCTGGTGCCCATCGCCCTATATGGCGGCCTGTGGGCCATGGCCTGCGCCAGCCAGCGAACCGATCCCAAAGCCCTAACCAGCGCCGAGGTGGAGCGCCGGCTGCTCGAGCGCGGCATCGACGGCCTCAACTACTACAACGGCGACACCCATGTGGCCGCCCTGGCACTGCCCAACTTCGTCCGCCGCCTGCTGCCCGCCGAACGCCCGGCATAAAAAAACCACCCGTCGGGTGTAATGCCAGTCAGTTAAGCCTGACTGGCATTGTTTTTACTAGGTTTTCTCGTCGCATACTTCTGTGGTTTGGCTTTGACACACCTGGGATAACTTCGTTCTCGGCGGGCGGGTAACTTGAACTGCTCCGCCTGTTTGTCCATGTCGGCGACGCGGGCTGGAATATTCCCCGGTGATACGAACGGCAGGCAACTGAGCTCATGCAGCAGATACACCGATGCCATGTGAAAGCTCAGCTGGCTGGCCGTATAGCCCTTTAAGCTCGCTGCCATTCTAACCATCTGATATCTCAGTAGGTTATAGGCCAATACCAAGCCCCATAGCTCCTGCCTTACTCCATCGGGTTTCTTGCTGCGCAGCGTCAGCCTGTGCTGTTGCAGGCTCTGTTTCATCTCCCGATAGCCCAGCTCGATTTCCCAGCGATTCTGGTATAGCTCCATCAACTCGCTGGCCGGGAAGCGCATCGGGTCGGTGAGCGACGTCAGCACCTGGCGCTCCTTGCCATTCACCGTCCGGGTCAGCAGCCGGGCTTCGAATTGCTCCGGTAACTCGCTCCACTTCTTCTTGGCCTGCGGACTGGCGGTGAGACGTACCAGCGCATCCTGCCGCCCCAGCTTGCGGATGACCTCGTATTGCGTGCCCTTCTTCAGCGGAATAAGCCAGTGACGGGCCACGCCCTGGCGTTGCCAGGCGTGTAGCAATCCCAGTGAGTAGAAGCCCTTATCGAACAGGGTCAGGCTGTTATCGGGTGTTTTTTCAATGAGTTGCTCTGCCAGCACCATCTCGTTCACCGCACAGGAGTCCATCACGGTCTGGGTCAGCAGGTGGCTGGTCAGCTCCATCTGACACAACATGCGTACCTGGGGATACTGCGTCTCGCCCTGGCCGGTTTTCGACTTGGCAAAGGCACCGGCATTGTCCTGGGTATCGGGGGTGCGCCAGACCACCCCATCCACCGCCAGCAGCTGCAGACCGGCCCAGGTGGGGTGCTGACACTGCTGATGCCAGAGCGTAGCGGTCTGCTGGAACACCTGTTGAACGGCTCGGTCAGCCAGTTTTTGGCGCGCTTGGATGAAGGCACTGGGAACGACGAATGGCCGGTCGCCAGGTAACAGGATATCTAGCTGGTTGGCCAATTGGGCCATGGGGACATGACGAAACAGGGACATACCGATAATGGCCCACAGCACTCGCTCCATGGGTATGCGCCGTCGGCGCAGGGAGACCGAGCCTGTCTCGGCCAGGCAAGCCTGCACCAGTTCAGGTGACAGCAAGTCAGACAGGGACTCAAATTTTCCGGGAGGACAGGCGTGAATGAAGTCGAGAGCTTGGTCGATACGCATAAAAAAATCCGAAACCCAACAAGGAGTTTCGGATTTTTACACAGCCTGAGGATCGGTCAATGGATCCTTAACTGATCGGCATTACCCGTCGGGTGGTTTTTTGTGGTGCGGCGCCCGCGCTTAGGCCGGATCGCCGTACCAGACGTCGAACAGCTGGCTCACCTCGATGGCCTGGCCACCGTTGGCACTGAGCCATTGCTCGACCGCCTGGCGATCCGCTTCGCTGCAGCGGCCGATGGCCTGGGTGCAGACCAGGCCTTCCCAGGCCAGGTAACCCGAGCCGGCGAAGGCCAGACCCCGGGGCTCGATGAGATCGGCGATGAAGCGATCAATCACCGCATCCACCTGCTGCGGCTCGGTGCCGGCGGCGAAGTGCCAGTTCAGCTCGAAGCCCAGTTCCTGAAACTCCTCCACCCGCAGCTTCTTGCGCAGGCGGCGACTACGTTGTGCCATATGGCCTCCTTGTGGCTCAGGCGATTCGCTTGAAGATCAGATCCCAGACCCCGTGGCCCAGGCGATGGCCCCGCCGCTCGAACTTGGTCAGCGGGCGCTGATCCGGGCGCGGCACATAGTCGCCGAACTCGGAGGTATTCTCGAAGCCCTCGGCCTGGCTCATCACCTCCAGCATATGCTCGGCATAGTTCTGCCAGTCGGTGGCCATGTGGAACAGGCCACCCTGCTTGAGCTTGGGCCGCAGCATCTGCACGAAGGCCGGCTGCACTATGCGGCGCTTGTGGTGGCGGGCCTTGTGCCAGGGATCGGGAAAGAACAGCTGCAGGGTGTCGATGCTCTCATCGGGGATCATCTGCTCCAGCACCTCCACGGCGTCGTGGCAGAACAGCCGCAGGTTGCTGAGCCCCGCCTCTTCGGCGGCGGACAGGCAGGCCCCCACCCCGGGTCTGTGTACCTCGATGCCGATGAAGTTCAGCTCGGGGGCGGCCTTGGCCATCTCCACCAGGGAGGCACCCATGCCGAAGCCGATCTCCAGCACCACGGGAGCCTGACGACCAAACAGAACGGCCAGATCCAGCGGTTGGGGCGCAAACTCCACCCCCATCACGGGCCACAACTCGGCCAGTGCACGCTCCTGCCCCTTGGTCAGGCGGCCCTCACGGCGTACAAAGCTGCGAATACGGCGCATAAACTGACCGTCTTCGCTGGTTTCCGGCGGGTTGCTTTCGCTCATGACTCTCTCTCAAGCACAAAAAGAAGTGGGAATTATCCAAAGATAGGCGTCGGACGCAAGCCCGGCGGCGGCAAATCGCCACCAGGGCACTAACGCGCTTCCCATACCACAGGGGTGCGGGACACCGTCTGCCACAGCTGCCAGCCCTGTTGCAGCAGGCTGAGGCCAAAGGCCACGCCGATGAGCCAGGCCACCCCGCTGGCGCCGGAGCCCACCACCAGGATCCCCAGGATCAGGGTCAGCACGCTGGTCACCTTGGCCCAGCCGCCCTGCCCCTGGCTGCGCTGCCAGGCCAGGATGCCGGAAAGGATGAGCGACGCCCCCAGCAGCAGGGCCGCCAGCCCCAGGGTCAGCTGCGGCCACAGCAGCAGCAGGATGCCGATGACCAGATAGCCCCAGAAGGGCAGATCCCAGGTGGCGTAGCCCACCTTGCTGAGCCGGCGGCTCATCCACAGGCCGGAGAGCCCGGTGAGGGCGATACTGGCCCCCAGCACCATGGCGGCGGCCACACCGACATAGAAGGGCAGCACTATGGCCAGAAAACCCAGCAACATCATGCCCAAAGCGATGAAGCGGGCATTGCGGCGGGTGGTTTGGGTCATGACTAGGGATTCGGACATACCAGAGGCTCCTTTTGCACAATCGCAGTGTTACTACGCTAGCGCCTTTTGGCGCCAAGGCAAGGCCAGTCGCTCACAAGATCACCCTCTGTTCAGCTTGGCGGTCAAAAACCCCTACAAGCTGGCCGGTTTACAAGCGGGGCGGCCCTGTGCTGCAATCTCGGCCCTGTTGTTTAAGCGGATGCCTGAACCTGTGAGTGATCCCTTACTTTCCTTTTCCCAACGGCTGCTGGCCTGGTATGAGCGGGACGGCCGCAAGCACCTGCCCTGGCAGCAGGACAAGACCCCCTACCGGGTCTGGGTGTCGGAGATCATGCTCCAGCAGACCCAGGTGGCCACCGTCATCCCCTACTACGAGCGCTTCATGGCCCGCTTCCCCAGCGTCACCGCCCTGGCCGATGCGCCGCTGGATGAGGTGCTGCACCACTGGACCGGCCTGGGCTACTACGCCCGGGCCCGCAACCTGCATCAGGCCGCCTGCCAGGTGCGCGATGAGCATGGCGGTCTCTTCCCTGAGACCCTGGAGCAGGTGATGGCCCTGCCGGGCATAGGCCGCTCCACCGCCGGCGCCATCCTCTCCCTCTCCCTCGGGCAGCGCCATCCCATACTGGATGGCAACGTCAAGCGCGTGCTCACTCGCCATCTGGCCCAGGCCGGCTGGCCGGGGGAGAAGGCGGTGGAGCAGCGGCTCTGGCAGTGGGCCGACCAATTGACGCCGGCGCAGGGGGTGGCCCAGTACAACCAGGCCATGATGGATCTGGGGGCCAGCCTCTGTTCCCGCAGCAAGCCCCAGTGCCAGGCCTGCCCCTTGGCGGGCGACTGCCAGGGGCTCGCCACGGGCCGACCGGAGGAGTTTCCCTGGTCCAAGCCAAAGAAGGCCAAGCTGCCGGTGCGCCAGGTCTGCCTGCTGATCCTGCAGCAGGGCCAAGAAATCTACCTGGCCCAGCGCCCCGCCGCCGGCCTGTGGGGCGGGCTCTACAGCTTCCCAGAATGCACAGATGAGGCCGAGGCCCAGGCCTGGCTGGGCCGCCGCGGCGCGGGTGAATGCTCGCTCACCCCCCTGGCCCCGTTTCGTCATACCTTCAGCCACTTCCACCTGGATATTCAGCCCCTGCTGGCTCGACTGGCACGACCGCTGCCACTCCAGGTGGCGGAAGGGGATTTGGAGGGGGCCGACCATCTTTGGTATAACCTCAAGCAACCGGCCAGCGTGGGGCTCTCCGCCGCCACCGTCAAGCTGCTGGCCTACCCGGAACTGACACTCAAGTGAGGAGCCCCATGAGCCGCACCGTTTTTTGCCAACGACTGAAGAAAGAAGCCCCGGGCATGCCGTTCCAGCTGATTCCCGGCGAGCTGGGCAAGCGCATCTTCGACAACATCAGCCAGGAAGCCTGGAGCGAATGGCAGAAGAAGCAGACCATGCTGATCAACGAGAAGAAGCTCAACATGATGAATGCCGAGCACAGAGCCCTGCTGCAGGCGGAGATGGTCAAGTACCTGTTCGAGGAAGGCGAGGTGCAGATCGAGGGCTATGTGCCGCCGGAGCAGAAATAGGCTGGTACCACAGAGCACACATAAGCAGAAGGCGCCACAAGGCGCCTTCTGTCGTTAGCGGGTCAGTGCTCACCACCGCCGCCACCGGCATGGAACGGTGGCTTGGCCAGCCAGACCACGGCGGTCATGACGATAAACAGGCAGGCGGAGAGGGCGAAGATCTCGTTGCTGCCCATCACATGGGTCTGGCGGGTGATCTCCTGGGCCAGATAGGCACCGCTCTGGGCCTGACTCATGCCCAGCCCCTGCAGGGTATCCATGGCCTGCACGCTCACCGGGTTGTAGCCGTTGATGGCCTGGGTCAGGGTCTCGTGATGCACCGCCTCACGCCTGTCCCACAGGGCGCTGATGAGAGAGGTCCCCACCGAGCCCGACAGGGTGCGCAGGAAGTTGGACAGGCTGGCGGCGCTGGCCAGCTGGTGGGGCTTCAAGCCGGCGAAGGCGATGGCGGTCAGCGGCATGAAGAAACAGGCCACCGCCACCCCCTGCCAGAACTGGGGCCAGACCACGGCCCAGATGTCCATCTGCACCGTGAAGCGGGTGCGGGCATAGAAGCAGGCGGCGTACACCAGGAAGCTGATGGTCACCAGCATCCGCATGTCCAGCCGGTGGGCGTTCTTGCCAATTAAGGGCGACAGGAACACCGGCAGTATGCCCACCACAGCCGAGGCGATGCCCGCCCAGGTGGCGGTATAGCCCAGATAGCTCTGCAGCAGCTGGGGCAGCAGCACCACAGTACCGAAGTAGAGCAGGTAGGCCAGGCTGATGCAGCCCACGCCGATGGCGAAGTTGCGGTGCTTGAACAGGCTCAGATCCACGATGGGGTTCTCGTCGGTCAGGGCCCAGGCGATGAGCAGGCTGATGCCCATCACGGCCACCACCGCCAGGGTCACCACCTCGGTGGAGGAGAACCAATCCAGCTCCCGACCTCTATCCAGCATCAGCTGCAGGGCACCTATGCCCAGCACCAGCAACATGAGTCCCACCCCGTCGATGGGCTTGCGCTCGGTGACGGTTTCCCGATTCTTGAGCAGGCGGCGACTCAGGCTGAACACCAGTATCCCCACCGGCACGTTGATGAAGAAGATCCAGCCCCAGTGATAGTTGTCGCTGATCCAGCCCCCCAGTATGGGGCCGAAGATGGGCGCCACTATCACCGTCATGGACCAGAGGGACAGGGCCAGGCTGCGCTTTTGCGGCGGGTAGTTGGACAGCAGCAGACTCTGGGACAGGGGCACTATGGGGCCGGCCACCGCCCCCTGAATGACCCGGAACAGGATCAGCAGCTCCAGGCTGGAGGAGATGCCGCACAGCCAGGAGGCCAGCACGAACAGGGTGATGGACCAGAGGAACAGCTTCACCTCCCCCACCCGCTTGGCCAGCCAACCGGTGAGCGGCAAGGAGATGGCGTTGGCCACCCCGAAGGAGGTGATGACCCAGGTGCCCTGACTGGAGGAGGCTCCCAGATTACCGGCTATGGTGGGGATGGCCACGTTGGCTATGGTGGTATCCAGCACCTGCATGAAGGTGGCCATGGCCAGGGCCAGGGTCAGGAGCGCCAGCGCCCCCCCTTCGAGGGGCTTGGGCGCAGCATGGCTTGCTTGCATGACGCCCCCGTTAGCTCGCCTGGCGGTTGTTGGCGATGATCTGGGCGATCAGGGAATCCACCGGCGCCATGTCCTGGGTCAGCACGTCTGTGCTGGCGATGGCGTTATCCACGGGCGCATCGGTGACATGGGTGCCGCTCGTGTCGCTCACATCCACAGTCACCAGCATGGAGAGCCCCAGGCGCAACGGATGCTTGGTCAACTCGGCCGCATCCAGCTTGATGCGCACCGGCAGGCGCTGCACCACCTTGAGCCAGTTGCCGGTGGCATTCTGGGCCGGCAGCAGGGAAAAGACGCTGCCGGTCCCGGCGGCCAACCCCTCGACCGTGCCGTGGTAGACCACTTCATCACCGTACAGATCGGCGCTGAGGGTGACAGGCTGACCGACGCGGATCTCGGCCAGCTGGATTTCCTTGAAGTTGGCATCCACCCACAGCTGATCCATGGGCACCACGGCGAACAGGCTGGCGCCCACCGCCACATGGCTGCCCACCTGGACGTTACGCTTGGCGATGATGCCGGTCACCGGGCTCAGGATGCGGGTGCGCTGCAGGTCCAGCCAGGCTTCCCGCAGCTGCTCGGCGGCATACAGCACCTCGGGCTGCTGGGCCAGGGGCGTATCCAGCAGCTTGGCCTGCAGGGCGGCCTTCTGGGCCTGGGCAACCGCCACACCGGCCTTGGCTTCCGCCACGCTCTGCCGGGCATGCAGCACCTCTTCGCGACCCACGGCATTGCTCTGCCCCAGCACCTCGCGACGGGCCTGGTCACCCTGGGCCCGCGCCAGCTCGGCCTGGCGCAGGCCGACGGTGGCATCCAGCTGATCCAGCTCCCGTTGTTGCTGGGCCAGTTGCCGCACCGTCTGGGCCAGCTGGGTCTGGGCCCGCAGCAGCGCCAGCTTGGCGTCTGTCTCGTCCAGGGCCACCAGCAGGCTGCCGGCGGCCACCTGCTGGGTCTCCTCGCCATGCAGGCTCAGCACGTTGCCCGCCACCCGGGAGGAGACGGGCACGACATTGCCCGCCACATAGGCATCATCCGTGGTCTCGCTGCCCCGATGCAGGTACCACCAGCCAGCGGCCCCCAGGGCCGCCAGCACAAACAGGGAACTCAGGCCGAGCAAGGCTTTCTTGCGGGCAGGGGAATGGGCACTCATATCTCTCTCCAACAAAGGGGCCGATTGAGGCCTCTATATTTACAGTTGTGATAGTTTCTTTTGTTACTATTAGCCGAAAACAAGACCTCGGCGGGCAGCCCCGGCGAGGTCGGTTTATTCCGGCAGGGTTTCCAGTATCTTGCGCAGCAGGCGGACGAGATCCGCCCGCTCCTGGGTGTCGAATGCCTGCCACATGGCGCGCTGACGGGCCCGCTGGCGCGGCACCACGTCCAGCAAAAAGTCCTGGCCGGCCTGGGTGATGCGCAGCAGCTGACAGCGTCTGTCCTCCGGCAGCTCCTGACGACAGGCCCAACCACGGGCCACCAGCTCGTCCGCCAGCCGGGTACCGCTGGTGCGGGAGGCTTCCAGCAGACGGCTCAGCTCGGAAGGCTGAATGCCCTCCTCATAGGTCAGCAGTATCATGAGCCCCAGGTAGACGGACTCGCTAATCCCCTCTTCCGCCAGACCGCGGGCCTTGGTCTCCACCAGGCGGTGACGTGCCGCCATCAACAGACGTCCCATCAGCAACTCTTCCGCCGGCGTACCGGGCAGCAGGGCATCCACGCGGGCGATCATCTTCTCTATGGGCAGCTTGCAGGGGGTCATGGCAGATCCTGGGGATTAGTTTCAGTCGACATAGTAACACATGAAACTATTGCGACGAGTACTATTTCTCCCCGACCGCCGCTTTTCTCGCCAAGCCATCCCCGGGGTTGAGCAAGCTTTCGTCAAACGATGCGCCGCCTCTCAGGCCGACAGAAAAGGTTGTTGACTTGCCAGGATCGAATCGGTTTAATAGCGCCCCGTCGCCCAGATAGCTCAGTCGGTAGAGCAGCGGATTGAAAATCCGCGTGTCCGTGGTTCGATTCCGCGTCTGGGCACCATATTTAAGTGTCTCTTGCTTGCGCAGGTGGCCGACAAAAAAAGATTTACGCCGGCTTAGCTCAGTAGGTAGAGCAACTGACTTGTAATCAGTAGGTCATCAGTTCGATTCCGATAGCCGGCACCATTTTCGCCCAGATAGCTCAGTCGGTAGAGCAGCGGATTGAAAATCCGCGTGTCCGTGGTTCGATTCCGCGTCTGGGCACCATTTTCGCAGCATGCTGCAACAAAGTTTGTTCCTCCTTAGTTCAGTCGGTAGAACGGCGGACTGTTAATCCGTATGTCGCTGGTTCAAGTCCAGCAGGAGGAGCCACATACGAAGCCCTCGTCGCAAGACGGGGGCTTTTCTTTTATATGGCTATTTTGCCGTCGCCCGCCGGCTTCGCCAAATCATCACCACTGCGTTACACTGTCGCAACTTTTTGACAACCTGCGGCCGCCGTCATGCTCCTGCGCGTCCCCCGACATGCCGTCGCCGCCTACCTGGGCCTGCTGGCGGTCCTGCTGCTCTTCCTGGCACCGCCCCTGGCTCGCGCCCTGGCGCCCATGGCCATGCCTTGCCATGGGACCTCTCTGTCGCAGACCAAGACGCACGGCCAGGGTCATATGGGCGCCCTCTCCCGTGCCTGCGGCTATTGCGATCTGCTGCTGCAGCTGCCCTTTGTCCTCTGGCGCAGCCCCAGCCTGCTGCCCCTGGAGCCACTGCCCCAGCGCGCCTCCGCCTTGCTCTGGCAGCCGCTTCATCTAGTCAGCCGACTCTGGCTCCTCCTGCACCCGCAGCCACCACCCCACACTCCTGCGCCAGATCCAACATGACAGTGGCGGCCCGGTCCGCCTCCTTTACGATCCTGCGATGGAAGAACCATGTCCGTATCCCATTCTACGGCGTCGCCTGCTGACGCCCTGTGGCAGCTGATCCGTCGGCTGCACTTTTACATCGGCCTGTTTGTCGGGCCCTTCATTCTGGTGGCCGCCCTCACCGGCACCCTGTATGTGCTGACCCCGCAGCTGGAAAGCTGGCTCTATCGGGACGCCCTCACCAGCACGCCCCAGGCAGAGGTTCAGCCCCTGGCCCGCCAGGTGGCCGTTGCCCGGCAACGGCTGGGTGAGGCGGCCAGGATAGTGGCGGTGCGCCCGGCCCCCGGCCCCCACGATACCACCCGGGTGCTGTTCAGCGACCCGGCCCTGGCGGCGGGTGAATCCCGCGCCCTGTTCATCGATCCCTACAGCCTGCAGATCAAGGGGGATCTCACCGTCTATGGCACATCCGGGATCCTGCCCCTGCGCCTGTGGCTGGATAAGCTGCACCGTAGCCTGCTTTTAGGCGAGCCGGGACGGGCCTACAGCGAGCTGGCCGCCTCCTGGTTGTGGGTGGCCGCCCTGGGGGGCCTGGTGCTGTGGCAACGGCAGCGGGCCCGGCGGCGCAATGGCATCCTGCAGGCCCGCCACTGGCACCAGCAACTGGGCCTGCTGCTGCTGGCCGGCCTACTGTTCTTCTCCGCCACCGGCCTGACCTGGTCCCGCTGGGCCGGCGGCAATATCGATCTGCTGCGGGCCCAGCTTGGCTGGCTGACGCCGCAACTGCATAGCCAGCTGGCCGAGCACCACGCCATGCCGGCCCAAGGCGAACATGCCCAGCACATGGCCGACATGACCATGGCCGCCGGCAACCCCATGGATCCGCAATGGGATGCCGTACTGCAGGCGGCCCGCCAGGCGGGTCTGAGCGCCGGGCGGCTGGAGCTAAAGCCGCCCAAGGCCGCCGATCAGGCCTGGATCGTCAACGAGATCGACCGGCGCTGGCCCACCCGGGTGGACGGGGTGGCGGTACATCCCCAGAGTCTGGCGATCCTGGATCGCACCCGCTTCGCCGAGTTTCCCCTGGTGGCCAAGCTCACCCGCTGGGGCATAGACGCCCATATGGGGGTGCTGTATGGCCTGCCCAATCAGCTGCTGCTGGTGGCCTTCGGCCTGGGACTCTGTGGCTTGATACTGCTGGGCTACCGCATCTGGTGGCTCAAACGCCCCGCCCCCGGTCGCCAGGCCCCGCTGCGTACCCTGGCCTCGGCCTGGCTGGTCCTGGGTGGCCTGGGGCGCGGTCTGTCCCTGCTGCTGGCCCTGGGACTGGGCTGGGCCCTGCCGCTGCTGGGCGTCAGCCTGCTGATCTTCTTGCTGCTGGATACGCTGCGCTGGTGGCGGCTGGTGCGCCAGCCTCTGGCGACCGTCTGAGGCTTGCTAGGCCAAGGGCTCGCCGCGGTGCGCTGCCGGCGCCGAGCCCCCGTCTGGATCAGTTGCCGGATCAGCCAGTTGGCCCTCTCGGCCGCAGGAGACAGACGTAATGGACAAGCGCCGGACAAAAAATCGCCGGATGGCAGGGCGGATCGCATAAAGCGGTTGACCTGGCAGGCGAAAATCCGTTTAATGGCGCGCGCCGCACAAGGCAACGCGCTTCCTCCTTAGTTCAGTCGGTAGAACGGCGGACTGTTAATCCGTATGTCGCTGGTTCAAGTCCAGCAGGAGGAGCCAAATTCCACAAAAACCCCGTCATCCCTGGTGACGGGGTTTTTGTTTTCCAGGCGGACAGCCAGTTAGAAGTTAATGGAAAGTAAAGAACAAGTTGATAAAGTCGCGCCCTTGCCAGCGGGGAGCGTGATCTGTTCAGCAGTTACTAAATTAGAATTTAGCGATATCTAATATATTGATCCATGTCAGTCTGTGACCTGCCACCTCCCCTACCATGGCGCCATAGGTTAGCGCCAGGGAGTGCCTTTCCGACCATCACGTCTCCCTCGCCCGCACCGCCCAAATTCCTTCAACCTTGAGACAGTTAAATGCAGCACAAGACGCTCCTGGGCCTGGGCGCCCTCGCCCTTTGCCTGACCGCCGGGCCGGCACTGGCCACCAATGGCATGATCTCCCACGGCTACAGCCCGCTGGACAAGGCGGTGGCCGGCGCCACCACCGCCTACCACTTCGATGCCCTGGTTACCGCCACCAATCCCGCCGGTTTGGCCTTCGTGGACGACAGCCTGGTGGCGGGACTCTCCCTGTTTATGCCGGATCGCCACTACAGCTCCGCCGGGGACGCCAGCCCGCTGTTCTCCATCGGCCCCCAGCGGATCAAGAGCAGCGGCGATCTGTTCGTCATCCCCGCCACGGCCTGGGCCCACCGGCTGGATGAGCGCCAGACCCTGGGGCTGGCGCTGTATGGCAACGGCGGCATGAACACCCGCTACAAGGGCGGCTCCGCCACTATGTTTGACGCCGAGGGCAACAGCATGACCCTGCCCGGCACCTTCGGCGACGGCACCGCCGGAGTGGATCTCAAGCAGATGTTCATCAACGCCACCTACGCCTACCGGCTCAAGGACGATCAGGCCCTGGCCCTGAGCCTGCTGCTGGCCGGCCAGTCCTTCAAGGCCTATGGCATCAGCACCTTCGCCGGCTTCTCGCTGGATCCGGATCATCTCTCCGATCAGGGCACCGACTACGCCTACGGCGTGGGGCTCAAGCTGGGCTATCAGGGCAAGCTCACCGATACACTGTGGCTGGGGGCGGCCTATCAGCCGCGCATCCGCATGTCCAACTTCGACCACTACAGCGGCCTGTTTCCAGATGCCGGCCGGTTCGACATCCCGGCCATGGCCAATCTGGGGTTGGCCTGGCAGGCCAGCGATGCCTGGCTCTGGCTGCTGGACGTGCAGCACATCTTCTACTCCGACGTGGCGGCCATCGCCAACACCTCGGATGCCATGTACAGCTGCATGCAGGGGGTGAGTCGTGCCTGCCTGGGGGGCTCCACCAGCACCGGCTTCGGCTGGCGGGACATGACGGTGTACAAGCTGGGGCTGCAATACCAGCAGGCGGACTGGTCGCTGCGCGCCGGCGTCAGCTATGGCAAGAGCCCGATCCGCGACAGCGAAATCCTGTTCAACATCCTCTCCCCCGGCCTCATCGAGTGGCACTACACGCTGGGCGCCAGCTACCAGATCACTGAGCGCCTCAGCCTGCACGGCAGCTATATGTATGCGCCCAGCAAGCGCCTGAGCGGCAGCAACGGCCTCTCCGGTCAGGCCGAGGGCAGCCAGAGCCAGACCCTCACCATCGCCATGTCCCAGCAGGAGCTGGATCTGGGGCTGAGCTGGCAGTTCTAGCCAGCCGCCGGCGGGCCGGCGCCCGGCCGGCCGCCTTAAGGTGAAGTTAAGCAAGCCAAACCATACTGCTTCGTGACCCCGTGGAGCGGGCGCCTCAGCCTGAGGCGGGCCACGGGGACAGGAGTCTTGCATGCGTCTGTCCGTCGGAGCCGTCAGCCTCAACCTGTGTCTGGCCCTCTACTTCACCCTGGTCCTCAACCTGCCGATCCTGCATCACTTCTACCGGATCCTCACCGGGTTGCCCCATTACGACGCCGGCTTCGCCCTCTCCATCCCGCTGGTGCTGCTGGCCGCCCTGAACCTGGTGTTCCTGCCGTTTAGCTGGCGGCCGCTGCAAAAGGGTTTCTTCTTCGTGCTGTTACTGCTCTCCTCTGTGGTGAGCTACGCCATGTTCAACTATGGAGTGATCTTCGACGCCACCATGGTGCAGAACATAGTGGAGACCAACACGGGCGAGGCCTCGGCCTACCTGAACGCCTCCGTGGTGGGCTGGGTGGTGCTGACCGGCCTGCTGCCCGGCCTGCTGCTGCTGAGCGTCAAATACCGGCCGTCCACCAAGCCCTGGCACGGCCTGGCGCGCCGCCTGGGCTCCGGGCTGGCCTCAGTGCTGCTCATCGCCCTGGTGGCCGCCGGCTACTACAAGGATTACGCCTCCGTCGGCCGCAACAACCCGCACCTGAACCGCGAGATAGTGCCCAGCAGCTACCTCTACTCCGGCTTCCGCTATGTGCAGAACACCTACTTCAGCAAGCCGCAACCCTTCCTCCAGATCGGCATGGACGCCAAGCAGAAGCCTGAGCCGGCCGGCAAGCCGAGCCTGATGATACTGGTGGTGGGTGAGACGGCCCGGGCACAGAACTATGCCTTGAATGGCTACCCGCGGCCCACCAATCCCTACACCCGGGATCTGGGGGTGATCAGCTTCCAGCAGGTGCGCTCCTGCGGTACCGCCACCGCCGTCTCCGTACCCTGCATGTTCTCCAACATGACCCGAGACACCTACAGCGATAATCGCGCCAAGCATCAGGAAGGCCTGTTGGATGTGCTGCAGCACGCCGGCGTGACCCTGGCCTGGCGGGACAATGACGGCGGCTGCAAGGGGGTGTGCGACCGCATTCCCCACGAGCAGATGCCCAAGGATGATCCCAAGCTGTGCAATGGCGAGAGCTGCCATGACGAGGTGCTGCTCAAGGGGCTGGCGGACAGCCTGGCCGATCCCAAGGGCAATACCCTGGTGACCCTGCACCTGATGGGCAGCCACGGCCCGACCTATTTTCAGCGCTACCCGAACTCGGCCCGCTTCTTTACCCCGGACTGCCCGCGCAGCGACATCGAAAACTGCAGCCAGCAGGCCCTGGTGAACACCTATGACAACAGCCTGCGCTACACGGATGAGGTGCTGGCCCAGCTGATCCAGACCCTCAAGGGGCTGTCGGATCGCTACGATACCGCCCTGCTCTATCTGTCGGATCACGGTGAATCCCTGGGAGAGAAGGGCCTCTACCTCCACGGCACCCCCTATGCCATGGCGCCGAGCGAGCAGACCCATGTGCCCATGATCGGCTGGTTCTCCCCCGCCTTCGCCCAGGATAAGTCCCTGGATCTGGGTTGCCTGCGCCAGGAGGCCCTGCAGGGCCAGTTCTCCCAGGACAACCTGTTTCACTCCATCCTGGGCCTGATGGACGTGACCACCCAGGAGTATCAGCCTCAGTTGGATATGTTTCGTCCCTGCCGGCTGGGCTGAGTCTGATTCAGCCAGGGTTATGGCGGGCCGTCGCCGTCGGGGTTAGACTCGGGTAAACCCAGGCAATCGAAGGAGTTTCCCATGGTGGTCTCACGCAACCTGACCTCAGTCGCCCTGTTGGGCACAAGCCTGCTGCTGGCGGGCGCCGCCCAGGCCGAATCCGATGTCAGCATGTTCCCGCCCGCCGCAGAGGGACAGCAGCGGCTGGTGATCCAGCTGCCCAAGCTGGACCAGGAGCAGGACGTCAAGGTGGAAATCCAGCTGGCCAAGGCAATGGAGGTGGATTGCAACCGCCAGCGCCTCGGCGGCGATCTCAGTCGGGAGAGCCTCAAGGGCTGGGGCTACTCCTACCATGTGTTGGCCCAGGTCTCCGCCCCCATGAGTACCATGATGGCCTGTCCCGACAAGTCCAAACATGAAGCCAAGGTCCCCGTGGTGGGCCAGGGCTACCTGCTGGACTACAACAGCCGCCTGCCCCTGGTGATCTATGTGCCGGCGGATCTGGAGGTGAGCTATCGCCTCTGGCAGGCCGGCGACAGCCAGCCGGCGCCCCAAGGCTGACGGGCCGACCACAGATCTCAGAAGGCGCTCCTTGGAGCGCCTTCTTGTTTTCTCTGCCACCACCACACGCCATGGCCGCTGGCCATCATGGGCTCAGGCGCACCGGCAGCCGTCTGGGGCCCCAGCGGCCCGGTTCCGCCTCGAAGCGCCCGGCCAGAGTACGACCGCAGTGGGGGCAGCAGCCCGTCGGGCTCAAGCCCCAGTGACTCAGCCGGTAGCCGTCCCGCTCGATGAGCAGGGCGCCGCAACCGGCACAGTGGGTCTGGCCGCCGGCCCGATCGCTGCGATTGCCCAGATAGACGTGCTGGAGCCCGGCCTGTTGGGCGATGGCCCTGGCCTGCTGCAGGCTGGCCAGGGAGGTCGCCGGTATGTGCTGCAGGTGAAAGTCGGGGTGAAAGGCGGTGAAGTGCAGCGGCACCTCGTCCCCCAGCTGCTCGTGGATCCAGCGGCACATGGTCGCCAGCTCGGCCGGATCGTCATTCAGCCCCGGGATCAGCAGGGTGGTGATCTCCAGCCACACCTGGGTCTGCTTATGCAGATAACTCAGGGTGTCCAGCACGGGCGCCAGGTGACCGCCGCAGATCTGGTGATAGAAGTCTTCGCTGAAACCCTTGAGATCCACGTTGGCGGCGTCCATGGCGGCGAAGAACTCGACCCTGGGCTCGGGCTCTATGTAGCCGGCCGTCACCGCCACAGTGGCGATCCCCTCGGCATGGCAGGCCGCCGCCACATCCAGGGCATATTCCATGAAGATCACGGGATCGTTGTAGGTGAAGGCGATGCTGCGACAGCCCAGCTGCTGGGCCAAGCGGACCAGCTGCGCCGGCTCAGCCGCGTCACACAGGGTGTCCTGCTCCCGGGATTTGCTGATCTCCCAGTTCTGGCAGAACTTGCAGGTGAGGTTGCAGCCGGCGGTGCCGAAGGAGAGCACAGGGGTGCCGGGCAGGAAGTGGTTCAAGGGCTTCTTCTCGATGGGGTCGACGCAGAAGCCGCTGGAGCGGCCATAGCTGGTGAGCACTATCTGGCCATCCTGTGCCTGGCGCACATAACAGACCCCGCGCTTGCCGTCCCGCAGCAGGCAGTGACGGGGGCAGAGGGTGCACTCGACCCGGCCATCGGCATGGCGCCGCCAGTAGTGGGTGGCGTGATAGTTCTGCATGACGCCTCCAATCAGGGGAGCAACACTATAATTGTAGAAGTCTCTGACCCAGGAGGGCCCATGCAAACGCTTAGAGCCGCCGCCGTGGCCGGTACCTTCTATCCGGCCAACCCCATCCAGCTGCGTCAGCAAATCGCACTCTGGTGCCAGGAGGGGGATGCTCCCGCCCTGCCCAGACCGGTGCGCGCCCTGCTGCTGCCCCACGCCGGTTACTGCTATTCCGGTGCCATCGCCGCCGCCGGCATCCGCCTGCTGCCCAGGCAGGGGATTAGCCGGGTGCTGATCCTCTGCCCGGCCCACCATGTCTACCTGCGGGGCATGGCCCTCTCCTCCGCCCAACGCTTCGCCACCCCCTTGGGTGAGATCCCCCTGGATAACGCCGCCCGGGCTGGGCTCTGCCATCTGCCGGGTGTGGTGATCAACGACGAGGCCCATCGTTTCGAACACGCCATCGAGGTGCAGTTGCCCTTCTTGCAGCAACAACTGGGCGACTTCAGCCTGCTGCCGGTGGTGGTGGGCGAGACCAGCCCCTCGGCGGTGGCGGGCCTGCTGGAGGCTGTGATGGATGAGCAGACCCTGCTCATCATCAGTAGCGATCTCTCCCATTACCTGACCTGGCAACAGGCGCGGGAGCAGGACGAGGAGACCCTGGCCCACATACTGGCGCTCAAGGGGGATCTGCAGGGCAACCAGGCCTGCGGCTGTTACGGCCTCAACGGCGCCCTGCTGTGGGCGCGGCGTCATAAGCTGCAGGCCAGCCGGCTGGCGGCAGCCAACTCGGGGGATACCGCCGGCGACAAGCACAGGGTGGTGGGTTATGCCGCAATTGCCTTCTATTGAGAGTCCAGAACAAGCCGCCATGCTGGCACTGGCCCGTGCCACCCTGGTGCATCACTGGCAGCGCCAGCTGCCCCTCCCCAACGTCATCCTGCCCCACGGCCAACTGACGCTGCCCTGTTTCGTCACCCTGCAGAAGCATGGCCAGCTACGCGGCTGCATCGGCTGCCTGGAGGGCCGCATGCCCCTGGTCCAGGCCATCGCCTATTTCAGCCTGGCGGCCGCCTTCTCGGATCCCCGCTTTGCCCCCCTAGGCCAGGACGAGCTGCCGCAGATCCGCATTCACCTCTCCTTGCTGGGCGGCATGAGTCCGCTCCCCGCCCACAGCCGCGCCGCCCTGCTGGCCGCCCTCACCCCAGGTGAGGATGGTCTCAAGCTGCAGGACCCTTACCATCAGGCCACCTTCCTGCCCAGCGTCTGGGAACAGCTACCCGATCCGGAAGACTTTGTGGATCAGCTGCTGCGCAAGGGCGGCTGGTCCCCGCACTGGCCCGGACAGTTACAGGCCTGGCGCTATCCCAGCCTGAGTTTTGGCGAAGATTGAGTCCAGATCCCCGCCTCATCTGTAACGCCGGGTAACAAGTGCCCCCTCGGATCACAGATCCGCACCGCCAATGACAACCGGTTGCATTGTTTGCTGTTAGGCTGCCGCCAAATAAGCTATCCGGAGCCCCCAATGCGTATCTCCAGCATCGAGGCCATGCGAACCCTGGCCATGTTAGCCGTGGTGGTGATCCACTCATCCCCCTTCGCTAACCCCTTCGATCCGACCATCTGGCCGGAGCCGCACCAGATCTATCTGGCGGCCCTGTTCAATCAGATCACGCGCTTTGCCGTACCGTTTTTCTTCCTGGCCGCCGGCTTCTTCTTCGAGCCCAAGCTCAAGGGGCCGAACGCCGGCGCCGCCCTCTGGCGCTACTGCCGTCCGCTGCTGTTGCTGTGGCTGGTCTGGAGCCTGGTCTACATACTGGTACCCTTCAATCCGCTGGCCGTCCTGAGTCAGGGCTACCTGACCACCATGACCCCCCAGTGGGGCTGGCTGCTCAGCGATGCCAACAACCTCTGGGTGGGGGGCATGGTGCACCTGTGGTATCTGCCGGCCCTGGGGCTGGCCATGGGGCTGTGTCTGCTGGCCGAGAGGCTGGGCAAACTGGAGCTGACCCTGGTGCTGGGGGTACTGCTCTATCTGCTGGCCCTGCTGGGCGGCTCCTACGCCAAGCCCATCCTGGGAGCTGAGTGGTCGCTGATGACCCGTAACGGCCCCTTCTTCTCGCTGATCTTCGTCAGCCTCGGCATGCTGATCCGCCGTTACCAGTGGCGCCTGCCTCGCCAGGCGGCCTTCTGGCTGATGACGGTCGGCGGCCTGCTCTACCTGCTGGAAGGCACGGCCCTCTATTTCCTGGAAGGCATCCCCTTCGGCCGGCATGACTTCCTGCTGGCCAGCCTGCCCTGGTGCCTGGGGCTCTTCCTCTGGCTGCTGGCCAATCCCAGCTGGGGTCAAGGCTCCTGGCTGGAGAAACTGGCGCCCAAGGTGCTGGGCCTCTACTGCCTGCACATGCTGCTGGTGATCTGGCTGATGCCCCTGAGCGCCGCCTGGATGTCGCCCTTGTGGGAAGTCTGCAAACCCCTGGTGTTGCTGGCCTTGTCGGTGCTGCTCTACCAGCTGCTGACCTGGCTGCCGCTCTCCAGCTGGCTGCTGCAAGGCAGACCCGCCGGCTCGTCAACCACCCTGCGCGCCGAAAAAGCCCAAGCCGCCAATTGACAAGCCGCGGCATAACGGGTTTAATGCGCGCCACGCCCGGATAGCTCAGTCGGTAGAGCAGCGGATTGAAAATCCGCGTGTCCTTGGTTCGATTCCGAGTCCGGGCACCATACAGCACAAGGCCCTGCAGCAATGCAGGGCCTTTTTGCTATGGGCGTTAAGCCTCGGCTTGCCAATCCGCTTATCCGCCTCCTGCTCCCCCGGCCTGTTTTTCCTGCCCCTCCCCGGCGGTGAAGCCGGCCACCACGTCGAACAGCTCCTCATCCATGGCGCTCTGCCGCAGGCGGTGAAAGTCGCCGGCCAGGGCGTCCAGCCGCTCGCCGATATTCTTCTCGGCCCGCTGCATGGCCGCCAGCCGACAGGTGTTTTCGCTGGCCAACGATTCGGCGCAGGCCCGGAACAAGGAGACGAAGAGATACTCGCTGACGAAGGCCAGCAGGGTGGCCTCGCCGCCATGCAGCACCTCGGGCAACTGCTGGCTTGGCCAGGGCCGGGCGGCTATCTCCCGCCGCCAACTCTCGTCCAGCGGCAACAGGCGCTGGCTGACGGCCTGATAGAGTTCCCCTGAGCACGGGCGATTGTGGAATAGGTAGAAGGCGTCTATCTCCTGCCGTGCCCGGCACGCCTCCACCGCCAGCAGCACCTGGCTCACCAGGCTGGCGATGCTGCCCAGGGCCGTGGGCAGCGGGAAGCTGGCGGTGACCCCCAGCGGGCTGTCGGCGAGCTGGGCCTGGATCCGCTCCCCCACCGCCCAGATCCGCCGCTCGCCGGGCAGGGGCTGCAGGGTCTGCTGGGCAAACGCCACCAGCTGCTCGTTGAACTGGCCCACCAGCCCCTGATCCGAGCCGAACAGCAGGGCGCCCACGGCGGCGGGCGCCCGACGCGACCTGGGCGCCGACGGCCCAAGTGTCGGCATGGTTGGCATCTGACGAAAACAGGCCAGCAGACCCAGCTGCACCGTCCTGTCATAGTCATCCAGCGCCTGCACCGCCCCCTCGTACTGGCTGATCCCCGCCGCGGCCATCGCCTTCATGGTGCGCACCACGGTCGCCAGATCCCCCGCCAAGGCGAGCTGACGCCGCAGGCTGGCCGCCGTCTGGCTCATGGGGTACCTCCCGCCGCGCCGCCTGCCGCCCCCTCCAGGCCTTCTGAAGCCGCGTTAAACAGGAAGGGGGCCAGCGCCCGGGCGGCGACCTGGGTGATCTGGCGCTTGTCCGCCTCGCTCAGGCGCTCGGTGCCCGTCAGCCGCGCCGCCAGCTCATCGGGCAGGGTCGCGGCGGCGGCCCACACCGCCCGCTCGGCGGCGGCCATGGGCGCCAGGGGCACCTGGTCGAACAGGCCGGCGGTCAAGGCCAGCAGTACCGTGATCTGCACCGGCACCGCCATGGGCGCCGAGGCCGGCTGCTTCAGGCAGGCACGGATGCGCCGGCCATGTTCCAGCTGCCGGCGACTGTGCTCGTCCAGGCGCGCGCCGAAGCGGGAGAAGGCCTCCAGCTCCTCGAACTGGGCGTAGGCCAGCTTGAGGGCGCCGGCCACCGCCCGGTAGGCGGCCCGCTGGGCCTTGCCACCCACCCGGGACACGGAGCGCCCCACCTCCACCGCCGGCAGCACCCCCAGCTCGAACAGCTCGGGGGAGAGGTAGATCTGGCCGTCGGTGATGGAGATCAGGTTGGTGGGGATATAGGCCGACATGTCCTGAGCCTCGGTCTCGATGATCGGCAGGGCGGTGAGGGAGCCGCCGCCCAGCTCAGGTGCCAGGTGAGTGGCGCGCTCCAGCAGCCGGGCGTGGAGGTAGAAGATGTCACCGGGGAAGGCCTCCCGCCCCGGCGGCCGCCGCAGCAGCAGCGACAGCTCGCGGTAGGCCCGGGCATGGTGGGTCAGATCGTCGTACACCACCAGCACGTCCCGCCCCTGGGCCATGAAGTGCTCGGCGATGCTGGTGGCCGCATAGGGCGCGATATAGGCCAGACCCGGGGGATCATTGCCCTCGGTGACCACCACCACCGTATAGGCCAGCGCCCCGGCCTCCCGCAGGGTGGCGATGACCTTGGCCACCCCGGCGGCCCGCTGGCCGATGGCGCAGTAGACACACAGCACGCCTGTGCCCCGCTGATTGAGGATGCTGTCCAGGGCGATGGCGGTCTTGCCGGTCTGCCGATCCCCCAGGATCAGCTCGCGCTGGCCGCGGCCCACCGGGATCAGGGCATCGATGACCTTGAGGCCGGTCTGCAAGGGTTCGGTCACCGGCGCCCGATCCATGATGTGGGCCGCCGGCCGTTCCACCGGCAGCCGCTCGTCCACCGCCAGGGGGCCCTGGCCGTCGAGGGGCCGGCCACGGGGATCCAGGATACGGCCCAGCAAGGCCGCCCCCACAGGCACATCCACCACATGGCCCGTCCGGGCCACGGGATCGCCGGCCTGCAGCTCCCAGTAGTTCCCCAGCAGCACCACCCCGATCTCCTCCTCATCGACATTGAAGGCGATGCCTTCGATGCCGCCGGGAAACTGCAGCACCTCCTCAAAACCCACCCCGGGCAGGCCGGCCACCTTGGCGATGCCGGGGGCCAGACTCAAAATGTGGCCGCATTCCCGGGCCTGCAAGCGGGGGCGGAAGGCCGCACAACCCGCCGCCAGGCCAGCGAAGGTCTGCGCCAGGGTCGCCTTGAGGGAGTCAGCTGCCATCCTCTGCCTCCTCTTTTTCCGCCCCCCCCGTCTTGCCTTCCGGCACGGGCATCTTGCTGGCCAGCAAGGCATCGACGCTGCCTTCCAGCTCCGCCAGGTAGGCCTCCAGGTTCCACGCCAGCCGCTGACCATAGGCGCGCAGCTCGATGCCGCAGCCCGCCGCGGCCTGGCTGTCAAACTGCAGCGCCACCTCGTCCCCCAGCAGGCGGTGCAGCTGATCTTCCAGGCGCTGCCGCAGATCCACCGGCAGGGCCGCCGAGGTGCGGATCTGCAAGGGGCGAGCGGGGTCCTGCAAGGCAGTGCGCAAGGCCTGCCGCTCCTCGTCGCTCAGGGCCTGCAGCCGCGTCAGCAACACCTCCACCATGCGTGCCTCCAGGCTGCTGTCCGCCAGCTCCGCCAGCGCCTTGCGGGCGATGGCGAAGACCTGCCGGCGGGTCTGTTCGCTCAGGGCCTCGTGCAGGGCCTGGGCCTCCCGCCGCAGGGCAGCCTGATGCTTGCGCCGCAGCCGTTCGGCCTCCTGCCGGGTGGCGTCCAGCAGCCGCCGGCCCTGTGCCTGGGCCTCTGCCGTGGCCGTCTGCAGCAGCGCCGCCTGCTGCTGGGCCAGCTCGGCCGTCTTGTGCTCGAAGGCGTCGCGCTCGGCCGCCGCCGCGGCCTGACTGGCCTGGGCCTCCGCCAGGGCCTTGGCTATCGTCTGCTCCCGCGCATCGATGGCCTTGAGGATGGGCCGATAGAGGAAGCGCTTGAGCAGCCAGACCAGCAGCAAAAAGTTGAGGATCTGGGCGCCGACGGTGAACCAGTCGATCAACATGGCTAGTGTCCTGCGGCCTGGGCGATGACGTGGTTCCAGAACGGGTTGGCGAACAGCAGGATCATGGAGACCACGAAGCAGTAGATGGCCACCGACTCCACCATGGCCAGCCCGACGAACAGGGTCCGGGTGATGGTGGCCGCCGCATCGGGTTGCTGCGCCAGGGCGCTCAGCGCCGTGGCCACGGCCCGCCCCTCCCCGAAGGCGGGGCCCAGGCTGCCAATGGCGATGGTCAGGCCAGCGGTGACGATCGACACCACTGCAATCACTGTCATGCTATCCATACTCCCTCCTTGTCATCGGGATGCGGGTTCACGGTCGCCCTGCGGCCGGGAGCGGGTTGCCGCCGCGATATACACGGCCGCCAGTACGGTGAAGATGTAGGCCTGTACCATGCCGGTCAGCAGCCCCAGGGCACTCATGACCATGGGCAGGAACAGCGGGGCTATGGTCAGCAGGATGGCGAGTATCATGGAGCCGCTCATCATGTTGCCGAACAGCCGTGCCGCCAGGGCCAGGGTGCGGGACAGCTCGCCGAGGATGTTGAACGGCAGCATGATCACCGTCGGCTGCAGGTAGGCTCGCAGGTATTCCCGCAGGCCGTTCTCGGCGATGCCATACAGGGGCACGGCGATGAAGACGCAACCGGCCAGGGCCGCCGTGGTGGAGAGCGAGCCGGTGGGGGGCTCGAAGCCCGGCACCAGGGTCAGCAAGGCGGCCAGGGCGATAAACAGGAACAGGCTGCCCAGAAAGCCCAGATAACGGCGGGGCTGGCGCAGCCCGATCTCTGTCAGCTGGCTGAGGATGCCCAGCACCAGGATCTCCAGCAGCATCTGCCAGCGGCTGGGTACCGGCGAGGCCGAGAGGCGGCGCGTCACCAGGTAGGCGCCCAGGGTCAGCAGCAGCATGATGAGCCAGGTGAAGAGGAGGGTGGCGTTGAGGTGCAGCCATCCCCACTGCCAATAGAGGATGGCGTCCGGGCTAATATGCATGGGGACTCTCCTGGGGTGAGGGGCGCGGGCGGGTCAGCCGCGTGACTCCAAGGCGCGCCAGGCCGATGCCCCCCAGGGCGACCAGCCAGTTGAGCCAGGCATCGCCACAGAGCCAGTACAGGCCCGCCAGCAGGCCGGCCAGCCGCAGTACCGCGCTCACGCCCAGCCACAGCGCCAGGTGGCGCGAGGCCAGCGCCCGCCGCACCGTCCACCAGAGGCCGCCGTAGAAGAGGCCCCCCAGCAACACGCCGCCCAGCAGCGGCCACAGCCAGCCCAACTCACTCATCGTCGTCTTGCTCCTGTTTGCGGATCTCCCGCTCCTCCTTGGCCAGCCAGTGCCAGGCGTTGACGCAGCCCAGCAGCAGGCCGGCCACCAGCAGCGCCAGCGTCCAGGAGCGGCCGCCGGGATAATGCGCATCCAGCCACAGCCCCAGGGCGGCCCCCAGCAGGGTCGGCAGCGCCACCGACCAGCCCACCAGCCCCATCATGCCCAGCCCTGCCCAGAGGGTGCGGGTCGGCTGGCCCTGGGCGCGCCGCTTGCGGGCCACCTTGCGGCGGAGCTGGTGGCTGAAGGCCCGCCCCGGATCCTTGCCCTCAGCCATGGTGCAGGCTCGCAAACCGGCGGATGAAGCCGCCCTCCAGCTTGGCCAGCACGGCGCGCACCTGCGCCTCCTGCTCGTCCCGCGCCAGAAACTCCCGCACCACCGCCTGATGCAGCTCCGCCAGGGACCGGCCGCCGATGGCGTTGCGCACCGAGACCAATACCCGATCGCCGGTCTTCACCAGCACGCCGGTATCCACCGCCAGATAGACCTCCCCCGCGGTGGGGGTCTCGTAGAGCAGGATCCCCGGCACCAGGGCCGCCCCGCAGTCGAGGCGGTGGGGCAGCAGGCCGAAGGAGCCGGTGCGGGACTCCACCAGGATGCGCGACACATCGGCCACCTCGGCGAACACCCGAAACGGCAACAAGATCTTAAGCCCCATGCCCGCTGCCATGGCCCGCCTCCTGAGCGCGCGTCGCCTCGTCAATGCTGCCTATCATGTACAGGGCGCTCTCCGGCAGCGCGGCGAACTCGTCCCGCAGGATGCGCTCGCAGCCATCCAGGGCGTCCGCCAGACTCACCAGCCGCCCCGGCAGCGTGGTGAACTGCTCCGTGGTGAAGAACGGCTGGGTGAGAAAGCGCTCCAGCCGCCGCGCCCGCCCCACCAGCTGGCGGTCAGCGGCACTCAGCTGCTCCAGCCCCAGCATGGCGATGATCTCCTTGAGATCGGCATACTGCGCCAGGGTGCTGCGGATCGCCTGGGCCAGGGCATAGTGCCGCTCGCCCACTATGCCGGGGGTAGCCATCTTGGAGTTGGACTGCAGGGGATCGATGGCCGGGTAGAGGCCCTCGCTGGCCTTCTTGCGGGAGAGCACTATGGAGGCCGACAGGTGGGAGAAGGTGTGCACGGCGGCGGGGTCGGTGAAGTCGTCCGCCGGCACATAGACCGCCTGGATCGAGGTGATGGCGCCGGCATCCGTGTTGGCGATGCGCTCCTCCAGCTGCGCCAGCTCGGTGCCCAGGGTCGGCTGGTAGCCCATCCGGGCCGGCATCTGCCCCATCAGGCCGGAGACCTCCATCCCGGCCTGGATGAAGCGGAAGATGTTATCGATGAGCAGCAGCACGTCCCTATGCTCATCATCGCGGAAATACTCCGCCATGGTCAGGGCCGCGTGGCCCACCCGAAAGCGTGCCCCCGGCAGGGCGTTCATCTGGCCGAACACCATCACCATGTTCTCCAGTACGCCGGCCGCCTTCATGTCGCGGTAGAGCTCCTCCCCCTCCCGGCAGCGCTCGCCGATGCCGCAGAAGATGCTGACGCCGGCATGCTGCCCCACCATGTTGTGGATCATCTCGGTGAGCAGCACCGTCTTGCCCACCCCGGCGCCGCCAAACAGCCCGGCCTTGCCGCCGCGCTCCAACGGCATCAGCACGTCGATCACCTTGATGCCGGTCTCGAAGACCTGGGAGCGGGTGGAGCGATGGGCCAGGGCGGGGGGCGCGCGATGCACGCTGCGCCATTGCACCTCGGGGGGCGGCAGCCGGTCGATGGCATGGCCGAACACATCGAACATCCGCGACAGTATGGCCTGGCCCACCGGCGCCAGCAGGGGGCCGCCGCTATCCAGCACCGGCATGCCCCGGGCCAGCCCCTGGGTGGCGGTGAGGGCGATGCCCCGCACCCGCTGGGCATCCAGTTGGCTGAGCACTTCGATGGCCACAGCCCCGTCCGGCCCCGCCTGCAGCAGGGAATGGATGGGCGGGAGCGAGGAGGGAAAACGAATATCGACGACGCTGCCGCGAATGGACACTATGACGCCACGGTTCGATGTCGCAGTCATATGGATGCCTCAGGTCTGCACCTCTTGAGTGTAGAGCAGTCCGGAAGCAAGCTGCGGCGGTTACCCGCATGCCGGCCCAGGCCAGGGCCTCAGGCCAAAAGGCAGCGCCTACCGCGAGACAAAAAGAAGAGCCGGCCCAAGCCAGCTCTTTTTGCCCTATCGGTGCAGTCGCTCCATGACCGAGAGGTGGATGGCCGGCTTAACCGGCCACCGCGCTGCGCACCATCTCCCGCCAGGAGGTGGTGGCATGGCCCAACAGGCGCCGCAGGTCACCGGCATCATCAAACAGCCCACCCTGGCTGGCCCCCACATCGGAGTCGGACAGCAGCTGGGCAAAGCCCGCCGGCAGCCCGGCCTGCTCCAGCACGGCGGCAAACTCAGCCTGGGGCAGATCCTGATAGCGGACCTGAGTGCCCGCCGCCTCGCCGATGGCGGCGGCAAATTCGGCCAGCGTATAGGTCTCATCCCCCGCCAGCTCGTAGACGGTGCCGGAGGCTTGTGGCTGCGTGAGGACGATTGCAGCGGCCTCGGCATAGTCGGCCCGTGCCGCCGACGCGATGCGGCCTTCACCGGCACTGCCAAGCAGGACCTGATGACTCAGGGCCGCCGGCACCGAGGCCAGGTAGTTTTCCGTGTACCAGCCATTGCGCAGCAGCACATACTCCAGCCCAGAGTCACGGATGAGCCGCTCGGTCTGGCGGTGTTCGTCCGCCAGCGCCAGGGGCGACACATCGGCATGCAGCAGGCTGGTATAGAGCAACCGGGTGACGCCGGCGGCTTGGGCAGCCTCGATGACGGCAGCGTGCTGGGGTACCCGCTGGCCGATCTCGTTGCCGGAGATCAGCAGCACCTTGTCGGCACCTGCAAAGGCACGGCGCAGGGAGGCCGGGTCTGTGTAATCGGCCTGGCGCACCTGCACGCCGCGGGCGGCCAGATCGGCCACCTTCTTGGGATTGCGTACCGCCGCCACGATTTGCCCCGCCGGCAGGCGTTGCAGCAGAAACTCGACAACTAGCCGGCCCAATTGGCCGGAGGCACCCGTAACGACAATCATGTGAACTCCTTGGTTAATGCGGTTGACAGGACTACACTAGCCACCTAACAAACTTTTTGTAAGTACGCACCAAAAGGTAAGTATGAAATGAGCGATAGCAAGGAGGTGTCCCGCGACGAGCAAGTCGGGCTCGCAGAGCTGCTGGGCCGCGGTTATGTGTTTTCCGAGAAGTGTCCATCGCGGGAGCTGCTCAAGCACGTCACCAGCCGCTGGGGGGTACTGGTGCTGGTGGCCCTGCTGGCCGGCACCCACCGCTTCAGCGACCTGCGCCGCAAGATAGGCGGCATCAGTGAGAAGATGCTGGCGCAAACGCTGCAGTGGCTGGAGCATGATGGCTTTGTCCGCCGCACCGCCTATCCTGTGGTGCCGCCCCATGTCGACTACGATCTGACCCCACTGGGGATCGAGGTGGCGCGGCATGTCGAACAGCTGGTGCACTGGATAGAGGAAAACCTGGCGACCATCCTAGGTGCCAAGCCATCCGCCTGAGGCACCCGCCAGATCTCCACCGACAAAACAGGGATCCCGATATGACCAAGTGTCCCGCTATAGCGCGGCGATGTCAGAGAGGGGCGTTAATTGGGGGACGAAAAAAGAAGCAGGGAAAATAACAGCAGATAAGGCGAGAGAGGGATAACGCTTTATTGATTGGCTAACTCAGAAAAACGACGCAGCGGAGCATCATTGGGAAATTGAGCGTGCAGCCAGGTCTGCATACCCTCTGTGGTCAACAGGCCACTGCGGTTTTGCCAAGTAATGCGTTTCTTATTACCAGCAGAGGTAGAAGGTGAATAACAGATCCAGCGATCTATGCTCGCGCTGCTATGTCGGGATACACATAGATCCTGTGTCAGATTTAAAAGCATAATAATTCCTTAAAATAGGTGCCGGAAAGGGGAGTCTTCACCGCTTCCCGGCCAACCATTAGAGCACGGAGACTTCGGCAGCCTGCGGACCCTTGGCACCATTCTCGATGGTGAAAGAGACGCGATCGCCTTCATTCAGCGAGCGGAAGCCACCACCGGCAATGGCGCGGAAGTGAACAAACACATCGGCGCCGCCATCTTGTTGAGCAATAAAACCGAAGCCTTTTTCGGCATTAAACCATTTAACAACGCCAGTTGTTTTAGACATATATAAAACCTACGAAATAAAATTGAATGTCACCTAAGGTGACGAGTTAACGATAACAGGTGGGAGAAACTCGAAACAATGTGCTGCGGGGCAACACAACTGCATAGGGAGGGGCTACTACTTGTTACAACATCTTCTTGCGAAGAAGTGCTAAGGTACGTGGAATTCAAGGCAAGCACAAGCTTTATTTTTAAACACCGCCCCTACGCGTTAGCCGATGCCCCCTGACCTACGGCTCCGCCGCCCGGCGAACAGCCGACGGTCGCGTTGTCATGCTTGCTGCTTGGGTCGGCCTGGGCCCGACGCTCTGCCAGCTAACAAGCGGCGAACTGTGGTCTGGATCGCCAAATATATCTCATGTGAGTCTTTAAACGTGCCTAATTTCACAGACGCTAATTTAGCCGAGCCATATTCTTAGACCGCAGAGTGACATTCGTAAGTCCGTGCTGATATTCCATCGTTGCACGTCCGCCCCGAACCCTTCCCATCGGGGCCTTTTTTTACCCGCTCCACGCCTTTCCCTCGACCCGACCCGCGGGTAGTCTGTTGGCCTGCGCCGCCAGGCCCCATTGCCGTCTATCGAGGAGCACTCAGTGGAACCGACCCCCAGCACCCCCGCCTTAAGCTTTGCCAGCGACAACGTCACCGGCGCCGCCGCTCCCATTCTGGAGGCCCTGTTGGCCTGCAACGCTGGCCAGTACCACTCCTACGGCGACGATGACTACAGCCAGCGGCTGGAACAGGCCTTCCGCCAGCTGTTTGAGCACGACAGCCTCAAGGTGTTTCTGGTGGCCACCGGCACCGCCGCCAACGCCCTGGGGCTGAGCCTGCTCACCCCGCCCTGGGGTCACGTGTTCTGCCACCCGGAGAGTCACATCAATCAGGATGAGTGCAACGCCCCGGGCTTCTTCAGCCACGGCGCCAAGCTGGTGACAGTGCCGGGTGACAACGCCAAGCTGGATCCGGCCCAGCTGCAGGGGGTGCTCACCACGGGACAGGGTGACGTGCACATGACCCAGCCCGCCGCCGTCAGCCTGACCCAGGCCACCGAGCTGGGCACCCTGTATCAGCTGGAGGAGATCCGCGCCATCGGCGCCCTGTGCCGCGAGGCCGGCCTGCGCCTGCACATGGACGGCGCCCGCTTCGCCAACGCCCTGGAGGCCCTGGGCTGCACGCCGGCCCAGATGACCTGGCAGGCGGGGGTGGAGGTGCTGAGTTTCGGCGCCACCAAGAACGGCGCCCTGGGGGTGGAGGCGGTGGTGCTGTTCGACCCCAGCTTGGCGGAGCAGTTTGCCCTGCGGCGCAAGCGCGGCGGCCACCTCTTCTCCAAGATGCGCTTCCTGGCGGCCCAGATGGAGGCCTATCTGGCGGACGATCTGTGGCGGCACAACGCCCGCCAGGCCAATGCCATGGCCCGCCGGCTGGCGGACGGCCTGGCCCAGGTGCCCGGGCTGTCCCTGGTGGCCCCCGTCGAGGCCAACATCCTGTTCTGCCAGCTGCCCCTGCCCCTCATCGCGGCCCTGCTGGCCGAAGGCTTCGATTTCTACCATGACCGCTGGGCACCGGGCGTGGTACGTCTGGTCACCTCCTTCGCCACCCAAGAGCTGGACGTGGATCACCTGCTGGCCCGGGTGCAGGCCCTGGCACCAAGCTGCCGCTGATAGGCTAAGGCCGGAGGATCTGGCTCGCCGGGCCTATGGGCTGGCTGTCCAGTCGGCAGGCCCCGTCGGCGGTCACCAGTATCTGGCTGGTTTCCCGATAGCCGCCGGCCCCGGGCAGCCCCTCGGGCAACAGCAGCGCCGTGGTCAGGGTCAGCACCATGCCCGCCTCCAGCAGCACAGGCCCGGTCTGAGGCAGGCTGGGCATCAGCAGTTGCAGGCGGGGCAGATAGGGCTCGATGCGCCGCTCTCCCAGGCCACACCGCTGATAGATGGCATCCAGGGCCTGGCCCAACTCGGCCACCGCCAGTCCGGGACAGATCAGGCTCAGGGCCTGCTGCTGCACCGCGCAGTTGATCTCCCAGCAGCGGGCCTGATCGTCATCGCAGTAGTGGGCGAACAGGGTGCGGCTCACCTCGAAGCCATAGCCCGCCAGCACGGGGCAGCAGGTCAGGTTCAGCACCTCGCCGGGGACAAAGTGCCGCGACGAGGGCCGGGTGTGGCGGCCATCGGTATTGGGTCCGGATTGAAACAGCGCGTAGCTGTCCTTGAGGGTCAGATGGGGCAGGCAGCGCGCCGTCTCCGTCAGCATGGCGGCCCGGGCCTGCTCGGCCACCTGGTATTCCGGTTGCGGCGCCAGCAGGGCCGCCCGGGCGGCGGCAAACCCCACCTGGGCCACCCGATCCGCCTGGGCCAGCAGCGCCAGCTCCTCGGGGCTCTTGTGCAGCCGCAGGTAGGCCAGCCGCCCCCCCACATCCACCGTCTCCTTGAGGGAGGGCAGGGCCTGGCTCATGGCCTGGGCCAGCCCCTGGCCCAGACTCCAGGCCTCCACGCCGAGCCGGCGCACCGCTGGCAACAGGGCGCGCAGCGAGCTCAGCAGGTGAGGCAGATCCCGGTAGAGGTAGCTGGAGCCGTAGCTGCTGCGGTAGGCATTGCCCCCCTCGCTGCAGGGGCACAGGGTGGCGGACAGCTCCGGGGTGATCAGCAGCAGGGTGGCGGCCAACGGCTCCTGCAGCAGGGGGGAGAGCTGACTGAAATAGTTGATGCTCTCCGGCTGACTCAGCAGCAGGGCATCCAGCTCATGCGCCTCCAGCAGCGCCCGGGCCCGCCCCAGCCGCGCCTGCATCTCCGCCGAGGAGAAGCTGCTGCGCGACTTGGCGCCATTGCGAATATCAATAAGTTCTTCAAGCACTTGCGCCTCCTATGCTGGCATCATGGTGCGCCAGCCAGGCTCGGGCGACAAACGCAGTCTGCTAATCGCAGGATAACCCCAGCTTATGCCGGACAGGGCTGGGCCCGATGGCGCGTCAGCAAGGCCGACACCTCCAGCTCACTCTCGAACTGGCGGGCCTGCTGCTGCAGCCAGGAGAAGAAGGCCGCCACCTGGGGCCTGTGCATCAGCTTCTTCAGGCAGACCACGTAGACGCCATCGTCCCGCTGAAAATCGTCAAACAGGGGCACCAGGCGCCCGCGCTCCACCTCCTTGGCCACCAGCACGTGCCGGCCCAGGGCCACGCCACGGCCGTCCAGGGCCGCCCGCACGATGAGATCCGCCTGGTTGAAGCGATAGCCGCTGCCGCAATCCACGTCCCGCACCCCGTGCTCCACCAGCCAGCGCTGCCAGGAGGTGGAGAGCTTGGCCTGGGGCAGGGAGTCGTGCAGCAGCACGGTATTGGCCAGGGCACGGGGGGTCGGCAGCGGCGTCTGGGCCAGCAGCTCGGGGCTGGCCACCGGATAGACGTAATCCCAGAACAGCAGCTGCTGCTCCATGGCCGGCTGATCGCCTATGCCGTGGCAGATACCGATATCGATGATTTCGTTATGAAAATTGGGCTCGGCCAGCTCGGCCACCAGATAAACGTCTATGTTGGGATGGTTGATGTGAAAGTCATGCAGCCGGGGCATCAGCCAGCTGCTGGCGAAGGAGGGCATGCAGTAGACCGTCAGCTTGCTCATCTGCCCCTGGGACTCGATCTCGCTGAGGCTGTCGCGGATCTCGATCAGGGAGGCGTGGATCACCGGGTAGAGCTTGGCCCCCTGCTCGGTGAGCAGCAGCTGGCGCACCCGCCGCTCGAACAGCTTGTAGCCCAGCCGCTCCTCCAGCTGGATCACCTTCTGGCTGACGGCGCTTTGCGACACGCACAGCTCCTGGGCGGCCAGGGTGAAACTCAGATGCCGGGCGGCAGCTTCGAAGAAGCGCAGGGACTCGAGCGGTGGCAGACGGATGGACATGGCAGGGACCCCGGACAACAGCGATAACCAGGCGCAGCGAATTTCATGCCAGGCTCAGGCCCCTGTCCCTCCCCCAGCCGGCCCGCCATCTGACCCTGACTGGTGCATTAGCCTGCCTGTTGCCACCCAAAATGGTTCATAAGCCCCCCTTATTCCTGGGGATTAGAAGATACCGTTTGTCCGTGCCCTCCCCTTGCCGAAAAGATAGCGGCAACACGGAACCCAACCCCTCGCAAGGAGAGTCACCCATGATCATCCACCACAAGCTGCACCAGTTGCTCTGCGCCGCCTGCCTGACCCTCACCGCCGTGAGCGCTCACGCCGACCTCTTGTCCGACATCAAGGCCAGAGGCGAGATCGTCATCGCCACCGAGGCCCGCTACGAACCCTTCGAGATGCTGGAGGACGGCAAGATCGTCGGCTACGGCAAGGATGTGCTGGACGCCATCCTGCAGGACCTGCCCGGCGTCAAGCTCAAGCAGCTGGATCTGCCCTTCCAGGGCATACTGGCGGGCCTGAGCGCCAAGCGCTATGACTTCGTCGCCACCTCGCTGATGATCACCCAGAAGCGGATGGACAACTACGCCTTCACCAACCCCATCGCCGATGCCTCCGTGGCCATCCTCAAGCGGGCCAACGACGACAGCATCCAGAAGCCCGAAGACATGGCCGGCAAGGTGATCGGCGTGCAGGCCGGCTCCGAACAGCTGACCGCGGTGAAGACCTTCGAAGAGCAGGTGCTCAAGCCCCAGGGCAAGGGTGTCAAGGCCATCAAGGAGTTCACCGACTACAACGAAGCCTATGCCGCCCTGGCCTCCCGTCGGGTAGACATAGTGCCCCAGGCCATTCCCAACCTGGCCCCCATCGTCAAGAAGCGCGGTGACATCTTCGCCATCGTCCAGCCGCCCTTCGGCGCCAAGACCTACTACGGCTGGGCCGCCCGCAAGGACGAGGACTCCCGTGCCCTGGTGGAGTTCTTCAATCAGGGTCTGCTGAAGCTGCACAAGAGCGGCAAGCTGGCCGAGCTGCAGCAAAAATGGTTCGGCTTCACCATGGACACGCCGGACGAGCTGCCCCAACCCAGCGCCTAATCGCCGCCTCGGGCCGGCCTGCCGCCGGCCCACCTCCCCCTTGCTGTAGAGAGAGTCTTGCCATGAGCCGTAACGACTATGAAAGCGGTCGACTGAACCTGCCCTTTGTCGGCCACACCACCTTTGCCAAGAGCCCCATCGTCAGCGACTGGCAGCAGATCGATGCCGATTTTGCCGTGCTGGGCGTGCCCTACGACATGGGCTGCCAGTACCGTTCCGGCGCCCGCTTCGGACCCCGCGGCATCCGCGCCGCCTCCACCCTGTTCAGCTTTGGCCACGGCGGCGCCTATGACCACGAGAGCGACACCCTCTACCTGCAGAAGGAGCAGGTGCGCATCGTGGATCTGGGGGACGTGGACATGATCCACACCGACTCGGCCCGCTGCCTGGCCAACACAGAGCAGGCGGTGCGCAGCATACTGGCCTGCGGCGCCATCCCGGTGATCCTGGGGGGCGATCACGCCATCACAGCCGCCAACGTGGCCGCCTTCAGCCAGCAGGGCCCCTTGCATGTGGTGCAGTTTGACGCCCACCTCGACTTCGTCGACGAGCGCCACGGCGTGCGCTACGGCCACGGCAACTGCATGCGCCGCATCTCCGAGATGGACCATGTCACCGGCATGACCCAGCTGGGGATCCGCAACGTCTCCTCCTCCAATCAGGACGACCACCAGGCCGCCCGGGACGCCGGTTCCACCATACTGTCGGTGCGCCAGATCCGCCGTCTGGGCATGGACGCGCTGCTGGCCCAGATCCCCGCCGACCGCCCCCTCTACCTGACCATCGACATCGACGGCTTCGACCCCTCCATAGCCCCGGGCACCGGCACCCCCAGCCATGGCGGCTTCACCTACTACGAGGTGCTGGAGATCATCGAGGCCCTGGCCCGCCGCAACCCCATCATAGGGCTGGATCTGTGCGAGGTGGCGCCGCCCTATGACCCCACCGAGGTCACCAGCATTCTGGCGGCCCAACTGCTGATGAACACCATAGGCTACATAGCCCACTACCGGGCACAAGGCGCCCTGGAGGTCGCCGGACAATGAGTCAGGATCCCAAGCTGCAACCGCGCTACAGCGGCATTCCCACCTTCATGCGCACCCCCTTCGCCCCCGAGCTGACGGATCTCGACGTGGCGCTGATTGGAGTGCCCTTCGACGGCGGTGTCACCAACCGCACCGGCACCCGCCACGGCCCGCGGGAGGTGCGCAACCAGTCCAGCCTGATGCGCACCGTCAACCAGGCCACCGGGGTGGCGCCCTTCGAGCTGGTGCGGGTGGGCGATGCCGGTGACGCCCTGCCGGAGAGCCCCTTCGAGCTGGTGCGGGCCCATGCCGACATCGAGGCCTTCTTCGACCGCATCCGGGCGGCCGGCGTGCTGCCCATCAGCGCCGGCGGCGATCACTCCATCAGCCTGCCGATCCTGCGGGCCCTGGCCAAGGACCGCGGCCCCCTGGCCCTGGTGCATTTCGATGCCCACTGCGATACCGGCGACTTCTACCTGGGCTCCCGCTTCCACCACGGCTCCCCCTTCAAGGTGGCCGCCGAGGAGGGGCTCATCGATCCCCACCGCACCATTCAGATCGGCATCCGCGGCAGCCTGACCGACAAGGACATCTGGCGCTTCAGCCACGACAGCGGCATGCGGGTCATCTACATAGAGGAGTTCTACCGCCTGGGCCTGGACGGCGTCATGGCCGAGATCCAGCGGGTGGTGGGGGACAGCCCCGTATACGTCACCTTCGACGTGGACGGACTGGATCCTGCATATGCTCCCGGTACCGGTACCCCGGAGATCGGTGGCTTCACCACCTTCGAGGCCCAGCAGATGATCCGCTCCTTAGGCAATCTCGACATCGTCGGGGCCGACGTGGTGGAGGTGTCGCCGCCCTTCGATCCCAGCGGGGTCACGGCGCTGGTGGGGGCCACCATGATGTTTGAGCTGTTGTGCGTCTGCGCCCAGTCGCTGACCCGCCGAGCCCGTGATTAACCAAGACAAGTAAGTCCGGGCCCTGGGGCCGGACAGAGGAGAGAGGCATGTTCGATCCGAGCGTGGTGTGGGACTACCGTGGCGTGCTGCTGGGCGGCCTCTGGGTTACCGCCTGGATATCCGCGGTGGCCATACTGGCCGGCTTCTGCATCGGCACCCTCACCTGCCTGGCCCGCCGCGCCCACCATCCCCTGCTGCGCGGGGTGGCGGCGGTCTACATCAGCGCCCTGCGGGGTACCCCGCTGCTGGTGCAGCTGGCCATCATCTTCTTCTTCCTGCCGCTCTTGGGCATCAACATCCCCTCGGTGGCGGCGGCCATCCTGGCCCTGGCCCTCAACAGCGGCGCCTTCCAGGCGGAGATACTGCGGGGCGGCTTCCAGACCCTGCCCAAGGGTCAGCTGGAGGCAGCCTGGGACTTCGGCCTGAGTCGCTGGCAGGTATTGCTGCATGTGGAGCTGCCCCAGGTGGTGCGGGCCACCATACCGGCGCTCATCAACGAGACGGTGGACATCATCAAGAACTCGTCGCTCATCTCCACCATCGCCGTCACCGAGCTGATGCGGGTGGCCCAGCAGTACTCCTCCACCACCTACAGGCCCATCGAGTTCTTCACCGCCGCCGGCCTGCTCTATCTGGTGCTCACCGTCAGCGTCGGCCGGGCCGGCCGCTGGCTGGAACAGCGCCTGAGCCATCACTAGGAAGCCGCCATGGACCTGACCCTCTTCGTCACTTACGGCCCCCTGCTGCTCAAGGGGATCTACTACACCCTGTACGTCTGTGCCGGCGCCCTGGTCATCGGCCTGCTGGGAGGCATGCTGTTGTGCCTGCTGGGCCAGCAACCCAGGGGGCCGATCCCCCTGCTGACCCGACTGTACGTGACCCTGTTTCGCGGCACCCCGCTGCTGGTGCAGATCTACCTGGTCTACTACGGCGGCCCCTTCATCGGCCTGGAGTTCAGCGAACTGCAGGTGGGCATCGGCGGCCTGGGGCTCTACTGCGCCGCCTACTTCGCCGAGATCTTCCGCGCCGGCTACCAGAGCGTGCCCAAGGGCCAGCTGGAGGCGGCGGTGGATCTGGGGCTGTCCGGGCCGCAGATCTTCTGGCAGGTGCGCCTGCCCCAGATGCTGACCCTGATACTGCCCACCATCCTCAACCAGACCATCCTGATGGTGAAGGAGTCGGCCATCCTCTCGGTGATCACGGTTCCCGAGATGACCACCTCCGCCACCAAGATGTCCACCGAGACCTTCTCGGTGGTGGAACCCTATCTGTTTTTGGCGGTGACCTACTGGGTCATCACCTACCTGCTCTCCCAGCTCGCCCGCCGTCTGGAGCAGCGCACCAACCGCCACCTGGCCTCAACCTGAGAGACGTTGCCCTATGAACGACCACAGCAAACCCATCATCCGCGTCAAGGACGTCAAGAAGCGCTTCGGTGACAACGTCGTGCTCAAGGGCATAGATCTGGATGTCTATCCCGGCGAGGTGGTGTGCATCATCGGCGGCTCCGGCTCGGGCAAGAGCACACTGCTGCGCTGCATGGACTTTCTTGAAACCTACGATGACGGCGAGGTGGTGGTGGAGGGGCGGCTGATCGGCTACGGCTCCGACGGCCAGGGCAACCTGCAGCTGCTGCCGCGCCACCTGGTGCAGCGGGATCTGCGCAACGTCTGCATGGTGTTTCAGCAGTTCAACCTCTGGCCCCACAAGACGGTGCTGGACAACGTGATGACGCCGCTGCGGCTGGTGATGGGCATGAGCGCCACGGCCGCCAAGGAGCGGGCCCTGGCGGTGCTGGAGAAGGTGGGCATGGCCCACAAGGCCGACGCCTATCCGGGGGCCCTGTCCGGCGGCCAGCAGCAGCGGGTCGCCATCGCCCGGGCCCTGGGCCGGGATCCCAAGATCATGCTGTTCGATGAGCCCACCTCGGCGCTGGATCCCGAGCTGGTTGGGGAGGTGCTGAAGGTGATGCGCACCCTGGCCGAGGAGGGCATGACCATGGTGATCGTCACCCACGAGATGGGCTTCGCCGCCCAGGTCTCGGACAAGGTGATCTTCCTGGCCGAGGGGCGGATCGAGGAGCAGGGGCCGCCGGCGCAGCTGTTCCGCCAACCCGAATCGCCGCGCCTGCGGGCCTTCCTGGCCTCCTGGTCCGAGCGCAACGGCCAGCTCAACTAGTCGACCGCTGCCTCCTTGCAGGGCATGACGCACACCAGCACGTTGCAGGGGGCGTTGGCCAGCAGGGAGGCACCGACGGAGCCGCGCCACCAGCGGGCCAGGGTGCCCTGCTCCCTGTGTCCCACCACGATGAGATCCGCCCCCACCTTGCGGGCTATGCTGGCGATCTGATCCACCGGCTCGCCGTGACGCAGGTAGCTGGTCACCGTCAGGCCGTACTCCTTGAGGTGGGCCTCCCCCTCCTCCAGCACCTGACGGGCATCGGCCAGATCCCGCTCGATGCACTCGGCAGACGGGTAGACCGCCTCCGCCATGGCCACCCCCTGGGTGGTGGTCACAACCGCCAGCAGCTGCACCTCGGCCTGACACAGCTTGGCCAGTTTGGCCCCCTGGCACAGGGCCTCACGGCCGTCGGTACTGCCGTCATAGGCCAGCAGGATATTGCGATACATAGGCCACCTCCGTTGCATGCTGCCATGGCCCCCAGCTTGCACCCTGGCCGCCGCGCCGGGATCCACGCCGCTCACACTTTTGCCAGCCACAGCCAAAAAATCACTGCCGCAGCAGGCGCAGGCCGTTGGTGACCACCAGCAGGCTGGCCCCCACGTCCGCCACCACCGCCAGCCAGAGGCTGCCGTGCCCGGTGAGCGTCAGCAGCAGGAAGGCGCCCTTGAGCCCCAGGGCCAGCACCAGGTTCTGGATCAGCACGGCCCGGGTGGTGCGGCACAGGCGGATGAAGCGGGGCAGCTTGCCCAGCTCGTCGTCCATCAGCGCCACATCGGCGGTCTCGATGGCGGTATCCGTGCCCAGACCGCCCATGGCAATGCCGATGTCCGCCTGGGCCAGGGCCGGCGCGTCGTTGATGCCGTCCCCCACCATGGCCACCCCGCCCTGGGCCTGCCGGGCGCGGATGAGATCCAGCTTCTGCTCAGGCAGCAGCTCGGCCTGCACCTCGTCGATGCCGGCGGCCTCGGCCATGGCCCGTGCGCTGCCGGCATGATCCCCCGTGAGCATCAGGGTGCGCAGCCCCAGCCTATGCAGCTCGGCCACCGCCGCCGCGCTCTCTGGCCGCAAGCGGTCGGCCACGCTGAACCAGGCCAGCAGCTGGCGGTCATCCAGCAGCAGCACCAGGCTGTGGCCCTGGGCCGCCCAGTGGGCCGCCTCGGCCGGCAGGCCATCCCCCAGCAATCCCAGCCGACGGGCCAGCGCCGCACTACCCAGCCAGTAATCCTGGCCATCGATCTTGCCGCGGATCCCCAGCCCCGGCAGGGTCTGATGGGCCCGGGCCGCGGGCAGACTCAGCCCCTGGGCCTGTTGCCACAGAGCCCGGGAGAGGGGGTGATCCGAGTCCGCCGCCAGGGCGCCGGCCAGGGCCTGGCACTGGTCCGCCGACAGGGACGCCAGGGTGCCCATCTGCTGCTGGCTCGGCGTCCCCAGGGTCAGGGTGCCGGTCTTGTCGAAGGCCAGCCAGCGCAGCCTGTGGCCCTGCTCCAGGTAGGCGCCGCCCTTGATCAGGATGCCGTGGCGTGCCGCGGCGGTGAGGCCGCTCACCAGGGTCACCGGGGTGGCGATCACCAGGGCGCAGGGGCAGGCGATCACCAGCAGCACCAGGGCCTGATAGGCCCAGTGGCTCCAGCTGCCCAGCCCCAGCCAGGGCGGCAGCAGCGCCAGCAGCAGCGCCAGCAGGCACACCAGCGGGGTGTAGACGCGGGCGAAGCGATCCACGAAGCGCTGGGTCGGCGCCTTGGCCGCCTGGGCCTGCTCCACCTGATGGATGATGCGCGCCAACAGGCTGCGGGAGGCCGGCGCCGTCACCGCCACCTCCAGCAGCCCTTCGCCGTTGAGGCTGCCGGCATAGACGCTCTCGCCAGGTCCCTTGGCCACCGGCAGGCTCTCCCCTGTGATGGCGGCCTGGTTGATGTGGCTGAGGCCGGTCTGGATCTCCCCATCCAGGCCGATGCGCTCGCCGGGCCGCACCTGCATCCGGCTGCCCACCGCCACCTGGCTCACCGGCTGGCGCACCCAGCTGCCGTCCGCCTGGCGCACCCAGGCCTGCTCGGGGGCCAGCTGCAGCAGGCCGGCGATGGCGTGGCGTGCCCGGGACAGGGCCCGGGCCTCCAGCCACTCCGCCAGGCTGAACAGCACCATCACCATGGCCGCCTCCGGCCACTGCCCCAGCAGACAGGCGCCGGTCACCGCCAGGCTCATCAACACATGGATGTTGAGGTTGCCGCCGCGCAATGCCAGCCAGCCCTTGCGGTAGGTCTGCAGGCCGCTCAGGGCCACCGCCAGCAACGCCAGCGCGGCGGCCAGCCAGGGCGGGCCGGCGAACCAGTCCAGCCCCTCCGCCCCCAGGGCGGCCAACGCCGCCAGCAGCAGACGCCCCCAGGGCCGGCGCGGCTCGGCGGGGGCCTGCGGCGCACCGGCTGCGTCGGCCGCCGGCAACGGCTCTGGGGTGAAGCCCAGGTCGCGGATGGCTGCCAGGATCCCGGGCAGGGCGTCCGGCCCGTGACGCACCGTCAGCTCCCGCCGCAACAGGTTGAAGTTAAGCGACGCCACCGCCGGCAGGCCGGCCAGCTTACGGCGCAGCATGGCCTCCTCGGTGGGGCAGTCCATCTGCTGGATACGAATGACGGTCCCCGCCCCCGGCGCCAAGGGCGGCGACTCGGGTGCAGTCGGCCCAGGTTCGCCACAGGCGGCGCCGCAGCCACAGCCGATGGCGGGCGTATTGAGGCGCAGCGGACCAGTGCCCGGCTTTTTGAACTGCAGCGGGCCACCGCCCGCTTGGGGCGCGGCCTGGATCAGGGGATGACCGGCGGCCTTGGGTTTAGGTTTGGATGGGGGTGAGGTGGCCATGTGCAGACTCCCGACTTGCCTTTGATGCGCCTATTGCACACCCTGTAGTGACTACAGGGTCAAGCCGGAGGCAGACATGAAGATCGGAGAACTGGCCAGCCAGGCGGGCTGCGGGGTGGAGACGGTGCGCTACTACGAACGGGTGGGCCTGCTGCCGCCCCCGGCGCGGGCGGCGCAGAACAACTATCGCCACTATCAGGCCCACCACCTGCAGCAGCTGCTGTTTATCCGCCGCTGCCGCACCCTGGATCTGACCCAGGAGGAGATACGCCAGCTGCTGGCGGCTCGCCAACAGCCCGATGCCGGCTGCGAGGCCATCAACCAGTTGGTGGACGCCCACCTGGCCCAGGTGCGGGCCCGGCTGGCCGAGCTGCAGGCCCTGGAGCAACAACTGCTGGCGCTGCGCGGCCAGTGCCATGCCAGCCTCACCACCCGGGAGTGCGGCATCCTGAAGGAACTGGAGCAGGGCGCGACGCCCTGAGCCGAAGCCTGAGATCCCCTGTGTTGCCAAACGGCCGATGGGGGTATGCTGGGGCTCCTGTTCGGCATCCCCTAGGAATGGACTCATGGCTTCTGGTGTACCCCGCCCGCACCCCCGTCTGGATGGCCTCACCCTCTTGATGTTGCTGCTGCCGCCCCTGTTCTGGGCCGGCAACTTTATCGTCGGCCGCGCCATGCGCGATGCCGTGCCGCCCATCGCCCTCTCCTTCGACCGCTGGGTCATCGCCCTCGTCTGCCTGCTGCCCTTCGCCTGGCGGCCGCTGCGGCGGGAGTGGCGACGCTACTGGCCGTACCGCTGGCCCATCCTGGGGGTGTCGGTCACCGGGGTGTGCGCCTTCAACGTGCTGGTCTATCTGGGGTTGCACTCCACCAGCGCCGCCAACGGCATGCTGCTCAACTCCTTCATCCCGCTGCTGGTGGCGGGGCTGGGCGCCCTGCTCTATCGCCAGCGTCTGGGCTGGGCCCAGGGGCTGGGCATCCTCATCTCCTTTGCCGGGGTGCTGACCATAGTCTCCCGCGGCCAGTGGGCCGTGCTGGCGGGGCTCCAGGTGGCCCATGGCGATCTGCTGGTGTTCCTGGCCACCGTCTGCTGGGCCCTCTACACCCTCTGGCTGCGGCTGATCCCGCCCCAGCTGGATCGGCTGGCCCTGATGCTGGTGCAGATAGTGCTGGCCCTGCTCCTGTTGCTGCCCCTGCTGCTGTGGGAACGCCATACCGGCGCCGTCCCCCACTGGAACCGGGAGGCCCTGCTGGCCATCGGCTACATCGGCATCTTCCCGTCTGTGCTGGCCTTCTTGCTCTACAGCGGCGGCGTGGCGCGGGTGGGGGCGGCCCGGGCCAGCCTGTTTATCCACCTGATCCCGGTGTTCGGCGCCCTGCTCTCCGTCCTCTTGCTGGACGAATCCCTGCATCTCTACCAGCTGGCGGGCATGACCGCCATCTTCGCCGGCGTGGCCTGCGCCAACCTGAGCCGCCCCATGCCGGCGCCCCACCCCGCCAAGGAGAACCTATGAGTGAACCCAGTCAATGGCAACGCATGCTGGCCGGCGAGCCCTATGATGCCGCCGATGCCGAGCTCACCGCCCTGCGCTGCCGGGCCCGGGCCCTGTACCGCCGCTTCAACCGGGAGGAGCTGGATAAGACCGCCAGCCTGGCCCTGCTGGACGAGCTGCTGGGCAGCCACGGTGAGCGCTGCCACATCAACCCGCCCTTCTTCTGCGATTACGGCCGCAACATCCATGTGGGGGAAAACTTCTACGCCAACGTCAACTGCACCATGCTGGATGTGTGCGAGATCCGCATCGGCGACAACGTGCTGCTGGCCCCCAACGTGCAGATCCTCACCGCCGCCCACCCCATCGCCGTGGCGCCCCGCGTGCAGGGGGTGGAGTTCGGCAAGCCGGTGACCATAGGTCATAACGTCTGGGTGGGGGGCGGCAGCACCCTGTGCCCCGGGGTGAGCATCGGTGATAACAGCGTGATCGGCGCCGGCAGCGTGGTGACCCGGGATATTCCCGCCAACGTGGTGGCGGTGGGCAATCCCTGCCGGGTGCTGCGGCCGTTGACGGCGGCAGAGTTGGCCCAGGTTGAAAGCCAAGCCTAAGTCTAGGCCGGCGGCTTACTGGTCCTCAGGCCGCTCGGCGGGCGGAGACTCCCCCTGGATGGCCTGACGAAAGCCACGGATGGCGCCCCCCAGATCTGCCCCCAGGGAGCCGAGCCGACGGGAGCCAAACAACATCACGACGATGAAGGCCAGGATCAACAACTGCCAAATCGAAATACCACCTAATCCCATACGTTACCTCTACTGATCTAAAAACCCGTCAGGCCGTGGCCTGGCCCAACAGACGACGCCACAGGCCGCTCATGGCCGCCAGGGAGCCGGCCTGGCTGACGGAGAGATCGTTGTCCGCCAGCCCAGGGTCCACCGCCAGGGCATAGAGTGCCTGACCCAGCATGGCGGTCTGGGCATCGCTGCTGCCCGCCAGGGCCGCCAACTGCGCCAGTGTGGTGGCGTCGGGAGCCTCATCCCCCTGGTAGTGAGCCACATGCAGGCTGGCCGCCAGACCCGCCAGCTGCACTAGCGTATCGCCGCTCACCCCCATGCTGCCTAGGTAGCTGGTGTAGAGGCTGTACATGCCCTCCAGGGCGAAGCGTGTTTTATAGCTGGCGAAGTCGCTGTCGGAAGGAATACTGTCGACGAAATGGCTTTGGATCTCGTAGGTGCCGGAGGCCACCGACAGATCCACTAGCCGCCAGGGGCAAGGGTCGGTGACACAGGAGCCGGTCTCCACATCGTACATCAGCAGGCTGCCGTCGCCGTTGTAGTCCGCCAGCGCCACATCCTGGGCGTGGAAGTGGCCGGTGAACACCAAATTGAGGCCGTATTCCGACAGCAGCTGGCCCACCGTCTCGTAGTCATCCAACAGGTACTCGGCGAAGAAGTCCGGCTGGCTGGCAAAGTGGGCCACCACCCCGTGGTGAAGCATGCCGAACACCCGCTTGCCCTGGCTCTGGGCCTCTTCCAGCAAGGGCTGCAGCCAGCCCAGCAGATCATCGGAGAGGGCGCCGGAGGTCTCAGGAGAACCCAGGCTGGCGTTGTCGTCGTACTTGCAGGAGTCGAGCGCCACCAGCCAAACGCCGGTGACCGGCTCGACTATGTAGCTCAAGGAGTTGTCATGCCGGTACAGGGCGCTGGCGTAGCCGAAGTCGCCGTACAGGCTGGCGAAGTCGTCAGGGCTGATGTTCTCCACCGCCGTGGTGGTGTCGCCGTCGAAGGCCACCGCATGGGGGTTGTTGATGTCATGGTTGCCCGGCACCACGTAGACGGCGATACCCGCATCCCGCAGGGGTTGCAGCAGGCGGATGGCCAGCTCGTGACAGAGCCTCTCACCGTCCTTGGTCAGATCCCCCGGGATGATCACCATCTGCAGACCCTCCACCGCCAACAGGCTCGTCACCATGCTCTCGAGGATCTCGCGGCTCTGCAGCAGCATCTTGCGATCCGAGGCCAGATAGGTCTCGAAGGCGCTGCCGTCGCTGCCCAGGCTGGTGTCGTAGACGTGCAGATCCGACAGCACGGCGAAGCGCAGCGAACTGGCGGCCTGGTTATCGTCGTCATCATCGCCGCCGCAGGCGGTCAGCCCCAGCCCCAGGGTCAGGCTGGTGCCGGTGAGGGCAAGGGTCTTGAGAAAGGTGCGTCGCGTCAGTGGCGTCATGGTGTCATCCCGGACAAAGGCACAAACAAGTGCCTAGCACCCTAGCGGGCGCGGATGACAAAACCATGATTTTAGTGTGACAACTCTAACCTCTAGTCACCGCGCCGGTAGCCGCTGGGGGAGCAGTGCATCTGCTCGCGAAAGAAGCGGCTGAAACTGCTCTGGCTGGTGAAGCCCAACTGCTGGCTGATCTCCAGCATGGAGTGATCGCTGCGCCGCAGCCAGCGACAGGCCTCTTCCAGTCGCAGGCGGTTGTACAGCGGCATGAAACCCACCCCTTCCTCCTGCAAGCGCCGCAACAGGGTCCAGCGGCTGATGTTGAGGCTGTCACACAACCAGCCCTGCACCGCCTCCTGGGCCGGCTCCCCTTCGCCGGCGCGCAGCCGTTCCCGGATCAGATGGCCGATACGCTCGCCAAAGCCCATCACCTTGCCCAGCCCGTCGAGCATCTGTTGGGCCTGCTGCTCCTGATAGGGCCGCAGCGCCGGATTGAAACCGGCGTAGGGCGTGTCCAGCTCGGCGGGGCTGAGCAGCAGGCTGTTGCTGGCTCCCGGCAGTACGGGACAGTCGAAACGTTGCCGCAGCAGGCGCAGATCGACGCGGCTCAGCAGCCCCTGATGGGTCAGCCGCAGGGCCTGGGAGAGGTCGGGGACATAGTGACGCACCAGGGTCTGCAGCAGGTGGAAGTTGTGCAGGCTGGAGGTGGTGCCCACCCGGGGATCGGGGCAGTCGGAGTGGTACTCGAACAAGAGGCCGTCCGGCTGTTCCTGCACGCTGATGTGATCGCTCTGGCCGATGAGACCGCGAAACCGCGCCAGCTGACCGAGGGCCGCCCGCAGGCTGGGGGCATTGCTGCACACCGCCGCCAAGGCGCCATAGTGTTCAAACAGATAACCCAGATCCGGCTTGGGCAAGAACAGCGGCAACTGGCGATCTGCCAGCCAGGAGAGCAGGCGAAAGTGGCTCTGGGCGGACAGGCGTCCCCCCGGTGCCTCCAGCTCGTATTGGTGAATGCCGGTCTGGCGCAACACTAGGCGCGGCTGTCGGTCGGCATGGTCCAGCTGAGACAGCACCAGCTGGGCAATCCGGTTGGACACACTCTTCATGACGCACGCCTCCCTTTTGTTGTCTGAACCCATCCTCTGGCTGGCGCATGATTGGCGTTTGTGCCCCACCAGACTGTGAGACAGCTCTCATCCGACCGCCGGGTCGTGTTACCGCATGTAATCCTGTCGCCGGATTCACAATTTGCTTACATTGCAACAAAATGCAAAAACCGCTGGCACAAAGGTAAACATTCGACCGAAATTAGGCCCAAGGGAATCCCAATACAAGGAGCCACCATGAGAGGTCGTCTCGCCCCCCTGCTCTGCCTGCTGACCGGTCTGGCCCAGGCCGAGGCCCCCGTCTGGTACCTCACCCCCTTCACCGGCTATGCCAGCGGTCTCGATTTTGACGGCCAGGATGACTCGCCGGGCCTGCAGGCGGATCCCGCCGGCCTGTGGGGACTGGCCCTGGGGCGGCAGACGGACGATCCCGGCAGCATGGAGCTGCTCTTCTCCCAGCAAGTCTCCCGCCTCTCCCCGGCGCAGCCTGACCGGCTCACCCTGCGCTACCTGCACTTTGCCGGCGCCCTGAATGCCGACACCTGGCTCTCGCCCTATGTCAGTGCCGGGGTCGGCCTGACCCAGTTTTCGGCGTACCAGAGTCGCCTTCGCCCCTCCCTGGCCCTGGCGGTGGGCATCCAGCCCAGACTCAGTCGCCAGCTGGCGTTGCGGGCCGAGCTGCGGGGTTACGGCACCCTGATCGACGACGACAGCCAGTTCCTCTGCGATCCAGAACGCTGTGGCCTGCGGAGCCAGGGGGAGCTGCTGACCCAGCTACAGGCCAACCTGGGTCTGACCCTCTTCTTCTAGCCCGCGCCGGAGGCCGTCATGAATCCCATCCTGTCTCGCCTGTGCCTGCTGCTGCCGGCCCTGCTGTGGAGCACCAGCCCAGGCGCCGCCGAGCACGCCCTGCAGCGCCAGGCCAATGCGGCCCTGGCCCTGATGACCTTTACCGTCACCCCGGACATCACCGCCAGCAACCTCAACATCCAGGATCAGTCGGCGGGCACCTCCAGCCTGCTGATGACCCAGCTGGGGGGCGGTGCCACCTGGAGCGCCGACCTCCCCCTCTATCTGGAGGGCAACCTGGGCTTCAGCCGCTACGACCCGCGCTTTCTGCTGGAGGACGGCGACGAGTCAATCACCATCCCCGCCCGCTGGAATACCCTCTCCGCCACCGGCGGCATCGGCTGGGACTTTCCCCTGCAGCCCGAGCTGGTGCTGCGCCCCATCGCCAACCTGACCCTGGGCACCATGGCCAGCGATCTGCGGGTGGCGGACTGGCTGTGGGAGCGGGAGCAGGAGTCGGAAACGAGTTTCCTCGACAGCGGCCGCCTCAACGCCATCGGCTATGGCGCCTCCCTGATGCTGGATTACGAGCACTTCAGCCCGGCCCAGGATCTGGATGCCGAGCTGCGCTTCTCCTACATCCACCTGCAGAGCCTGGGGGGCACAGACAACCCCATCAGCGGCCAGGCCAATGCCGAAAACCTCAGCCTCTACCTGCGCCGGCGCGCCCCCACCGGCCTGTTGCTGTTCGAGCGGCCATTGAGGTACGTGCTGGAAGGGGCCCACACCCAGTACCTGGGCTCGCAACGCGGCCTGCTGGGCTTCGATGCCCTGACCTCATTGGGTGCCGGCGTGGAGCTAGATCTGAGCCGCTTCGATCTGCTGGTCAGCCGGGTACGGCTGGTGGGCCGCTACATGTTCGGCCGCAACACGGACGGTTATTCCATCGGCCTGGCGGCCAGCTTCTAGGTCGCCCCAACAAGGAGAACAAGATGAGAACATTGCGTGACGCCAGCCTGCTGCTGGGTTGGCTGCTGGCCCTGACCGGCCCGGTCGCGGCCGTGGGCCTGTCGGTGGACGATGTGGTGCCCAACTTCATCGGCCTGGGGGTGGGTAGCACCACCCAGTGGCATGGCAGCCGGGATCGCATGGTAGGCGCCATGCCCGGTGCCCGCCTCAAGCTGCAGGGCAGCCGCTTCCTGGAGTGGTACGGCCCCTACATGGGACTCAATCTGCTGGATGACGAGGGCTGGGAGGCCGGCCCCCTGCTCAACCTGCGGCTGGGCCGGGAGGAGGTGGACGACCCTGTGGTGGCGCAACTGCCGGAGATCGGCCTGGGGTTGGAGGCCGGCGGCTTCGTGGCCTGGCACCACGTCAATCTGACCGGCATCCCCTACCGGTTGCGGCTGGGGCTGATGGCCAGCCACGCCGTGCTGGGCCAGACCGAGGGCAGCCAGCTCACCCCCTATGCCAGTCTCTGGCTGCCCCTGTCAGAACGGCTGTTTATCGGCAGCGGGGTGGGGGCCACCTGGTCGGATAAAAACTTCATGCAACAGTTCTTCAGCGTCAGTCCGGCGGCGGCCGAGGCCAGCGGCCTGCCCAGCTACCAGGCTGGCGCCGGTTTCCGGCAGATCTACTGGTGGCCCGGGGTGCTGTGGCGCATCGCCCCCCAATGGATGCTGGGCGCCGGTGCCTACGGCCAATACCTGGTGGGGGATGCGGCCGATAGCCCCATCATCCGGGAGCGAGGCGATCGCTGGCAGTGGACCTTCGGCCTGGGACTGGGCTACCTCTGGTAGTCGTTCAGTGTGCCGCCAAGTGAGGGCCTCAATCGGGGCAGCCACAGCATCGACGCCATACCGGCAAAAATGAGGGTCAAATGACTAATATTTTTCTCATAAGATAGTGACATTGGTCACGGAATGACGATAATACGCCCACTTTTCATCCAATATGAGACAGGAGAAATCGTGGATCTGGACCACTTGACCGATCAGCAGCTCAATGCCCTGGTAGCCAAGACACTGGGAATCAAGCATGCCAACTTCGCCCCTTGCGACAATTGGCAGGATGCCTGGCCCCTCATCCAGCGCCACAACATCGCCCTGATCCCGGATCACTATCGCCAGGACTGGATTGCCATGGCTTACCCGGGATTTTTGGATCACACGGATATGGTGGTGGAGATGGTGGGTCGCCAGATGAAACATACCAACCCATTGCGTGCGGCCATGCTGGCCTTCCTCAACATTCACCGCACCCTGCGGCTGGACCTGCCACACTAAGGGCCAGCAACCCCAGGCCCGACCGGGCCGTCTAAGCACAGCAGGTGGAGTCCGTTGTCCCACCGCGTGTTTGGCCAGCACTTCCCTCGTCAGGAACGGCTGTAGGCCGTCATAAACACCCGCACCGCCCGGGCTACCACCTGCACCAGCTCGTCTTCGGCCGGGATCGGCCGTGCACCCAGGCTGCAGGGTTCGATCAGTTCCGCCTCCAGCAGCCCCTTGAAGTGCATGGCACAGATCCAGGGGTCATCACACGCCAGCCGCGCCTGCTGACACTGCAGAAACTGGCTGAATAGTTTCCAGCCCTTCTCCGGCCCCAGGGCATAGTAGCTGCGTCCCACCTGGGAGCGCGCCGCCTCGTGCAACACCACGGTACGCAACGCCATCACCTCGGGGTGCAGCATAAAGCGCAGGTAATGTTCACCCAGCCGCTGCAGTTGCGGTGCCAGCTCCGCTTGGTGCAGTTGCGGTACCTGCTCCACCTGATCATTGAGTTCGGAGAAAGCATCCGCGATGTGCATATGCCGACCGAACTCCAGCATCACCGCCTCGAACAGCGCCTCTTTGGAGCTGAAATGGTTATACAGTGTGGCCTTGGAGCCCCCCACCGCACTGGCGATGGCCGACATAGAGGTGGTTTCAAATCCCTGGCGGGTGAAGGCCTCCCGGGCCACATCCAGGATGGCCTGCCGCTTGGCCTCGCTCTTGACGCGCATGCTGCCTCTCCGGGGTGATAAAGACGCGTTAGTTTTCCTTGACTAGGCGGGCTTGTCAAATTACAACCGTACCGTACAGTACAGTTATAACCATACAAACTGTGTAGGAAGCCCCTCATCCATGCCTAATCCACAACCGCGAGTCGGACGCCTGTTGCGTTGCCGGCTCACTCCGTTATTAAGCAGCCTGCTGCTGGCCGCCTGTGCCCACCAGCCAACCCTGCCCGACACACCCTTGCTGCAAGCCGACCAGCTCGCCAGCAGCCAGAGTCTGACCGGTGCCCGTCAGGACAGCTGGCCCGTGCAGCAATGGTGGACCCGCTATCAAGATCCCCAGCTGGATAACCTGATGACCCAGGCCCTGGCCGACTCCCCCTCCCTGGCCGTCGCCCGGGCCCGCCTGGCCCAGGCCCAGGGTGCCGCCCGCCAAGCCGGTGCCGTACTGGGACCGGACATCAGCGCCAGCGGCGCCATCACCCAGCAGAAGATCAGCTACAACAACGGCAACGACTACGTGCCCCGGGACTGGAACACCTACGGCTCCGGCCTGCTGAGCTTCAACTACGAGCTGGACTTCTGGGGCAAACACCATGCCCAGGTGGCCGCCGCCCGTTCCGAACTGGCCGCCGCCCAGGCCCAGCAGGCGGATGTTCGTCGCCTGCTCACCAGCGGGCTAGCCCAGGCCTATGCCGAGCTGGCTCGTCTGTACGCCACCCGGGACACCGCTGCCACCGCCCTGAAGATCCGTCAGGAAACCGTGACCCTGTTCCAGGACCGCCAGCGCAACGGTCTGGAGACCATGGGCTCGGTGCGCCAGGTGGAGTCTCTGGCCGCCAGTGCCGAGGCCAACATGCTGGCCATCGACGAAGCCATCAGCCTGCAGCGCCATGCCCTGGCCGCCCTGGTGGGCAAGGGCCCTGACTGGGGCCTGAGCCTGCAGCGTCCGGCCCTGGCGCTGAGCAGCCGCTTCGGCCTGCCCGCCGCCGCGGGGGTGGATCTGCTGGGCCACAGACCCGACATCACAGCCGCGCGCTGGCAGGTGGAAGCTGCCGCCAGCCGGGTCGGTGTGGCCGAGACCCAGTTCTACCCCAACATCAGCCTGAGCGGCTTCATCGGTACCCAGGCCCTGGGACTGGAAAACCTGAGCGCCGCCGGCTCCAGTGCCGGCGGCATAGGCCCGGCCCTCTACCTGCCGCTGTTCAGCTCAGGCCGGCTGGAAGGTCAGCTGGATAGCGCCAAGGCGGCCTATGAACAGGCGGTGGCGGAGTACAACGCCAGCCTGATCACCGCCCTGCAGCAGGTGGCGGATGCAGTCAGCAGCAGCCAGGCCCTGGGGGCCCGTCTGCAGCGCACCCAGGCGGCGGTGGATGCGGCCCAGCAGGCCTACGACATCGCCAACCACCGCTACCAGGGGGGGCTGGCCAACTACCTGGATGTGCTCAGCGCCGAACAATCCCTGCTGGCGAGCCAGGAGCAGCTGGTGAACCTACAGGCCCGGGCCCTGGCCCTCGACATCAATCTGGTGCACGCCCTGGGCGGCGGCAGCCAGGCAACCTCTTCTTGACAACGGACGATCCCGCTCATGACCCAGATACACGCAGTCTCCCCCACCCAAGATCCGGTGGATGAACAACTTGAGCAACGCCAACTGGCCGCCAAGCGCAAGCGCGGCTTCGCCGGTCTGGCCCTGGTGGTGGCCCTGGCCGCAGTCGGTTACGGCAGCTGGTGGTGGCTGGTGGGCAGCCGCTACGTCAGCACCGACAACGCCTATACCGCCACCGAACTGGCCGCCGTCACCCCGGCGGTAGGTGGCATAGTTCAGACGGTGGCCGTGGTGGACACCCAGGCGGTGAAGCAGGGCGATGTCCTGGTGACCCTGGATGACACGGACGCCCGTCTGGCCCTGGCCCAGGCCGAGGCCAACCTGTCCCTGGCACGCCGCCATGTGCGCAGCTACCTGGCCAACGACGAGATGCTGGCCGCCCAAATCAAGGCGCGGGAAGCCGACGAGAAGCGCGCCGCCGCCCAGCTGCTGGCCGCCCAGGCGGATCTGGCCCGGGCCAAGGTGGATCTGACCCGTCGTGAGGCCCTGGTGGCCTCCGGCTCCGTCTCCGGCGAAGAGCTGACCAACGCCAAGAACGCCCTGGCCCAGGCCGAAGCGAACCTGGATGCCGCCAAGGCCGCCAGCGCCCAGAGCCAGGCCAACCGCCTCTCCTCCGTCGGTTCCAAGAAGGCCAACGCCAGCCTGATCATGGACACCACGGTGGAAACCAACCCAGAGGTGCAACTGGCCCGCGCCCGCTTCGAACAAGCCCAGGTGGACCTGGCCCGTACCCAGATCCGTGCCCCGGTGGACGGCGTGGTGGCCAAACGTCAGGTGCAGGTCGGCCAGCGGGTGCAGGTGGGGGAACCCCTGATGAGCGTGGTGCCGCTGCAGACGGTGCATGTGGATGCGAACTTCAAGGAAGTGGAGCTGAGCAAGGTCAAGGTGGGCCAACCGGTGGAAGTGGTGGCGGATCTGTACGGTGACAGCCAGATCTACCACGGCGTGGTGACCGGTTTCTCCGGCGGCACCGGCTCCGCCTTCTCCATGATCCCGGCGCAAAACGCCACCGGTAACTGGATCAAGGTGGTACAACGGCTGCCGGTGCGCATCGAGCTGGACACCCAGGAGCTGGCCGCTCGTCCGCTGGAGGTGGGGCTATCCATGGAAGCCACAATCGACACCTCGGTCGAGGTGACCGGCCCGGCCCTAGCCAGCAACGCCCCTCAGGCCCAGCGCCAGGAGTAACGAGGTAGTCCATGGAACTTGCTCACCGCGAACCCGCCCCCCTGCAAGGGGGGCAACTGGCCCTGGGCGCCCTGATGCTGGCCATGGCCAACTTTCTGGCCATCCTGGATACCACCATCGCCAACGTGTCCGTGTCCAACATCGCCGGCAGCCTGGGCACCTCCACCAGCCAGGGCACCTATGTGATCACCTCCTATGCGGTGGCGGAGGCCATTTCCGTGCCCCTCACCGGCTGGCTGGCGAGTCGCTTCGGGGCGGTGCGGGTGTTCGTCACCTGCTTCATCCTGTTCGGCCTCTTCTCCATCCTGTGCGGCATGGCCACCAGCATGAACATGCTGGTGCTGTTCCGGGTGTTTCTGGGCTTCTCCGGCGGCCCCCTGATGCCCCTCTCCCAGACCCTGATGCTGCGCATCTTCCCCAAGGAGAAGAGTCATGCCGCCATCGGCCTGTGGAGCATGACCACCCTGGTAGCGCCCATCATGGGCCCCATCCTGGGGGGGATCCTCTGCGATCAGTACAGCTGGCCCTACATCTTCTACGTCAAGGCGCCCTTTGCCCTGGCGGCGGGGTTCATGTGCTGGCAGCTGCTGCGCCGCTTCGAGATGCCGACCTGCAAGCTGCCCATCGACAAGATAGGGCTGGGGCTGCTCATCGTCTGGGTGGCCGCCCTGCAGATCATGCTGGATGAGGGCAAGGATCACGACTGGTTCGAGTCCAGCCGCATCGTCACCCTGGGGATCATCGCAGCCATCGGTTTTGCCGCCTTCCTCATCTGGGAGCTGACGGAGAAGAACCCTGTGGTGGATCTGCGGGTATTCCGCCATCGGGGCTACCGCAGCAGCATGATGACACTGGCACTGGCGTTTGGTGCCTTCTTCGCCATCACGGTACTGACGCCGTTGTGGTTGCAGATCTACATGGGCTACACGGCCACCATAGCGGGTTACTCCACCGCCATGATGGGGGTGCTGGCGGTGTTCCTGGCGCCCATCATCGCCAACCTGGCCACCAAAATGGATCCCAGGCCCCTGGTGTTCGCCGGGGTGCTGTGGCTGGGGCTATGGACCCTGTATCGCAGCCACGCCAACATGGACATGACCTTCTGGCAGATCAGCCTGCCTATGCTGTTCCAGGGGATCGGCATGCCGCTGTTCTTCGTGCCCCTCACCGGCCTGGCACTGGGCGCCGTGCTGCCCCGGGAGATGGACTCGGCGGCGGGGTTGATGAACTTCATCCGGACTCTGTCCGGCGCCTTCGCCACCTCCATGGTCAACACCGGCTGGGAGCGGCAGAGTCGCTACGTCCATGCGGAGCTGGCCGGGCTGACGGATCAGTCGGGCATGGCGGGACGAGCCATGTCCCTGTCCGGCGCCAGCGACGGCCAGATACGCGGCACCCTGGACTGGCTGCTGCAGGGCCAGAGCGTCATGGTGGCCACCAACCACCTGTTCATGCTCATCGCCCTGCTGTTTGGCATCGCCGCCTGCTTCATCTGGCTGGCACCCAAACCAACCCATGCGGTGGATACCAGTGCCGTGCACTGACCAAACCAACGGTGCTGTGCACTGATGCCCCGAGATGAATGCCTACGTGTCTCTCGATTTCCCCGCTTCGGCGGGGTTTTTTATGGCTAGATCAGCCCCTTCAGACGCAGCAACCCCAGGGCGGCCACAGTGGTGGCATCCTGCAACTGGCCCCCACGCACCTGCTCCAGCACAGTCTCGATGGCAAAGGACCGGCAGATGAGCCCCTGCTCTTCCGGCTCCAGGGCTTGGGGCCCCTGACTCAGATCTGTGGCCAGGAACAGATCGTAGGCCTGGGTACAGAAGCCATAGGCCAGGTAGAGGTGTCCCACCCACTGCATCTGGCCGGCCCGCAGCCCCGTCTCCTCCTGCAACTCGGCCCGGGCCAGCCCCAGGGGATCCGATTCATCCTTGTCCCAGGTCCCCTGGGGCAGCTCCCAGTGACGGCCGGCCACCGGGTAGCGGTACTGCTCCACCAGGTAGATCTGACCATCCTGCACCGCCGCGATCACCGCAAAATCGGGCTTCTCCACCACGCTGTAGATCCCCTCCTGGCCGTCGGCCCGGCGGATGCTGTCCTCCCGCAGCCGCATCCAGCGGTTGGCGTAGATCTCCCGGCTGGCCAGAGTGGTGATTTCCGGGCTGTGCGCTGTGGTGTCCTGGCTCATGGGGCTGTGTCCTCAAGGGTGATGAATAAAATTGGCGGCTAGTCCGTCAGGTTCAAGCTGAAGAAGAGGCTGTCCACCGCCATGCGCGGAAAATGGAGCGGCAGGCTGTCCACCGCCACCGGCACAAAGCCGTGCTTGGCATAGAAACGGTGGGCGGCATGGTAGCGATCCGTGGTGCCCAGCCAGATGCGCGCCGCCCCCTGCTGGCGAGCCCAGTCCAGCGCCTGGGTGAGCAGATGCGACGCCACGGCGCTGGGGCCGCGGTAGGCCGGCGCCACGAACATCTTGCGCAGCACCAGATCCCTCTCGCCAATGTCCTTGAGCCCCAGGCTGCCCACCAGGGTTTCACCGTCCAGCGCCACCCAGAAGTTGCCCTTGCCCTGCTGATAGAAGTGGGGAATATCCAGCAGATCCGGCTGATCCGCCAGGGTCACCTGCACACCAAATTCCTGCTGCTGGATCGGCAGTATCAGATCCACGACGCCCTGTACATCCGACGGGCAAAACACGCGATAGTCCATCTTGGCTCCTTTGGGTTACATCTGTGTCACTAGACACCGGGAATCAATGCAAAACAAGGGCCCAAGGGCCGGGAAGCTTAGATCGGCTCGGCATAAGTTAGACGGCAAGGCTCGGCACAAAAGAGGAATGCCATTCCGGCACAGTTAACCATGTTTTCTTGGCGGGCCTGCGGGCATACTGTAGATCGCAACCGGTTTCTCAAGGAGTGTTTCATGCGCTGTAAAGGTTTCCTGTTCGATCTGGATGGCACCCTGGTCAACTCCCTGGTGGTGGTGGAGCGGGCCTGGAGCAACTGGGCCCTGGCCCATGATCTGGATCCCCAGGTGGTACTGGACTTTATTCACGGCAAGCAGGCCATCACCTCCCTGCGCCACTTCCTGCCCCAGGCCGACGAGGCCAGCCTGCGCCAGGAGTTTCTGGCCCTGGAGAAGGTGGAGGCCGAGGATACGGACGGCATCACCGCCATGCCCGGCGCCCTGGCCCTGCTCAACCGGCTGGATGCCCTGGGTGCCCCCTGGGCCATCGTCACCTCGGGCTCGGTGCCGGTGGCCCATGCCCGCCACGGCAAGGCCGGCCTGCCCCGCCCCAAGATCTTCATCACCGCCGAGCAGGTGAGCCGGGGCAAACCGGAGCCGGATCCCTACCTGCTGGGGGCCGAACACCTGCAACTGCCGGCGGAGAGCTGCCTGGTGGTGGAGGATGCGGGGGCCGGCCTGCGTTCCGGCCTGGCCGCCGGCTGCCGGGTGCTGGCGGTGCATGCCCCGGCGGACTTGCCGGAGCTGGCCCAGGTGGACTGGGTGCTGCCTGGTCTCACAGAGCTGGAGATCGAGGCCGAGGCGGATGGCTGGTTTCGCCTGCATCACGCCTGATGGACGATGAGCGGACCTTAACGGGTCCGCTCTTTTTGTGCCCAGCCGACAAATGTAATATGGTCGGCCTATCCCCTTCGCCACAGGTGATTACCCATGCTGGCCTTCGTTCCCCCCACCGTCATCTCGCCCCTGCTGAGCCTGGTGCTGTTCATCATAGGCCACGGTCTGCTCTCCACCCTGCTGACCCTGCGGCTGAGCGCCGAGGGGGTGAGCGCCGGCTGGATAGGCCTGGTCTCCACCGCCTACTTCGCCGGCCTGGTGCTGGGCTCCTTCGTCAACGCCCGCATCATCAGCCGGGTGGGCCACATCCGTGCCTATGCCGCCTATGCCTCCCTGCTGGCCGCCCTGGCCCTGTGGCACGGCCTGCTGGTGGATCCCCTGGCCTGGAGCCTGTTGCGCCTGCTGGGGGGCTTTGCCACCGGCGGCCTGTTCGTGGTCATCGAATCCTGGATGCTGGTGTCCAGCTCCCCCGCCACCCGGGGCCGGCTGATGGCCCTCTACATGATCTTGCTCTATGGCGGCCTGGCCGCTGGCCAGTGGCTGCTGCGCTATATCGACCCACTGCAGCTGAGCCCCTTCGCCCTGGCGGCCATGAGCGCCTCCTTCTCGGTGATCCCCCTGGCCCTGACCCGGGTGGGCATGCCCCAGACCGAAACCCCGCGCCAGCTGGGCTTCTTCACCCTGCTGCGCCTGACCCCGGCCGGCATGGGCAGCAGCATGGCATCGGGTCTGCTGCTGGGGGCCCTCTACGGCCTGCTGCCCCTGTTCTTCACCCGCCAGGGCCTGGCACTGGAGCAGGTGGCCAACCAGATGGCTCTGGTGATCCTGGGGGGCGTCTGCCTGCAGTATCCCCTGGGCCGCCTGTCGGATCGCTTCGACCGGCGACGCATCCTGGCCCTGCTGGGGATGGGCGTGGCGCTGCTGAGCCTGGCCATATTGCTGCTCAGTCACCTGGCACAGCCGCAAATACAGGCCGGGCTCATCTTCCTGTTTGGTGGCCTGGTGTTCTCCATCTACCCCATCAGTCTCAGTCACGCCTGTGACGAGCTGACCCCGGAACAGATGGTCAGCGCCAACCAGGGCATGCTGCTTTCCTACAGCCTGGGCTCGACCATAGGACCCCTGCTGGCCTCCCAGACCATGGCCCATGTGGGCGAAAGCGGCCTGTTCGGCTACTTCGCCCTGTGTGCCGGCGGCCTAGCCCTCTATCTCGTCTGGCGGCAGAAGGTCCGTTCGGCGGTGCCCATGGACGAGCACCAGAGCTATATGGCGGTGCCGCCCAACACCCCACTGGCGGCGGATCTGGATCCCCGGATACCCACCGACGCCATCCAGGATCCCGAGGAGGATCAGACCGACATAGCCCCGCCAGCCGAGACCGAGGTCAAAGGCTAAGCCCGGGCAAAAAAGTGATTGCAGGGTGGGCGCTCCAGGCATATAAAGTAGCATATGCCAATTAATAAGGAGCCCCTCCCCATGATCACCTTACTTCCCATGGAGCAAGACCAACTGGCCAAACACTTCACCAAGGCGACGGAGCTGATGTTTATCGATGAACAGGGCAAGTCCCTGGGACGGGTGGCCAACCCCGCCCTCAATAGCAACTGTGCCGGCAAGCAGGCCCTGCTGGATCTGATGGCCACCGCCCGGGTGGAGCGGGTGCTGGTGCGCGGCATTGGCCAGCAGATGCTGGGCAAGCTGCTGGAACGCAAGCTGCTGGTACAGGAGGTCAAGCTGCGCCAGCCGCGGCCGGAACAGCTAGGCTCCCCCGAGCAGCCAGGCCTGCTGACCCTCACCGACGCCAGCCAGGGCAAGCCCTCCGTCAACCACCAGGCCAAGGGTGAGTGCTGCCATCACGACCATGACGCCGCCGGTGAGCAGGCGTGCTGCAAACAGGGTCATGGCGCGCAAGGCAGCGGCAAAAAATGTTGTCAGCACTGAGCCAGTGGCTGCTGGGCGGCCTGTGCGGTCTGCTGCTGCTGTTTGCCGGCAGCCTGATCTTCTGGTTGCGCCTGCACGGCCGCCGGGCACCGGCCGATGGCCGGCTGTGTGGTTGCCACAGCCCCTGTCTGGATCATCTGTTCCAGATCCAGGAACCCGACCGCCCCACGTCCGAGAACAAGGAAACCCCATGAGCAAGTCCTATCGCCAGATCAACCAGGCGCAACGGGAGCTGGGTCGCGCCTATCGCGAGGCCAGCCCGGATACCTTCAACGCCTTCCTCGGCCTGCATCAGGCCGCCATGAAGGACGGCGCCCTCAGCGCCAAACACAAGGAGCTGATCGCCACCGGCATCGCCATTGCCGCCCGCTGTGACGGCTGCATCGCCAGCCATGTGGCCGCCGCCCTCAAGGCCGGCGCCAGCCGGGAGGAGATGCTCGACACCATCGATGTGGCCATCCTGATGGGTGGGGGCCCCAGCCTGATCTACGGGGTGCAGGCCCGCGCCGCCGTGGATGAGCTGCTGGGAGCATGAGCGACCTACCCACCTACCAGCAGACCCGGCAGATCCATGCCGATTGCCACCTGTGTGGCGCGCTGGGCCCCCTGCGCTTTACCTTGTTGGCTCCGGGCCAGGTCAGTGCCGAGTTTGTCGGTCGCCGACAGCATCAGGGCTACCCGGGGCTCATCCACGGCGGCATCATCAGCAGCCTGCTGGATGCCGCCATGACCCACTGCCTGTTCAGCCTGGGTCATCAGGCCCTGACCGCCGAGCTGCAGGTGCGCTTCCTGGCCCCGGCGCCCCTGGAAATGCCACTCCTCCTCAGCGGACGGCTGCTGAGCCAGCGTCGTCACCTGTTCCAGCTGGAAGCCGAGCTATGTGAGGCAGAGCGACCCTTGGCCCGGGCCAGCGCCAAGTTCCTGCTGCCCACCCGGTCGCTGAGATCGGGATCCGGTCATGGCCACTGAGCTCACCCTGCAGGTGCTGTGCGACAACCAGGCTGGCCCAGGTCTGCTGGCCGAACACGGCTGGAGCTGCTGGCTGGATGACGGCCAGGCCCCCCTGCTGTTTGATGCCGGCAGCGGCACCGGCCTTCTGAGCAATGCCGCCCGCCTGAGCGTGGACTTGCAGCGCTGCCAGCACCTGCTGCTGAGCCACGGTCATTGGGATCACAGCGGCGGTCTGGCACAACTGCCGGAGGCGCTGCTGTCCCGGGTCCATGGCCATCCCGACTGCCTGCGCCCCCGGGTCAGCCGCCATGCCGGCAAACCGGTGCGCCAGATCGGCATGCCCAGGGATCTGGCGTGCCGACTGGGCCCGCTAGGTCATTGGGGCTCAGAGCCTATTCGTTTCTCCGCCAGCCTGGGCAGCAGTGGCACCATCCCCAGGCTATATCCCATCGAGGACGCCGGTGGCCCCTTCTTCTGGGATGAGGCAGGAGAAGAACCCGATCCCATCCCGGATGAGCAGTCCCTCTGGCTCGCCACCCCGGCGGGCCTAGTGGTGGTGCTGGGCTGCGGCCATGCCGGTCTGGTGAACACGGTGCAGCACCTGCTCACCCTCACCGGCCTGCCCCGGCTGGCAGGGGTGATTGGCGGCCTGCACCTGCTGCACGCCAGCGAGGCACGTCTGGCCTTCACCTGCCAGTGGCTGCGTCACTGGGCGCCGGACTTCCTCTACCTGGGCCACTGCAGTGGCGAACAGGTGATCCCCCGCCTCGCCCAGGCCCTGCCGGATACAGAGGTCCGCACCACCCGAGCCGGGGATCTGTATCGCTTTGCGCTGCACCCTTGCCCTTCGCCAACCGCATCAACAGCTCCGCATCGCCCATAACAAAAAACCCTGCACCAGGCAGGGTTTCGATTAATGGGTTGGCGATGCGCCTGACTAGTGGTCCAGATACAGGTAGTGCATCCAGCCCGTCATGCGCAGCAACACCTTGCGCATCACGGCCACATGGTGGAAGTGGTGGGTGTAGATGGCCACCTGGGCCGCCACCCCGTCCGGCAGATGATAGGCATCCACCTCGGGATCCAGCTCAATCTCCGCCAGTATGCCGTTGCGGCCATCGAAGGTGATGGTCTGCAGGGCGAACTGGGTCTGATAGACCCCTTCCGGCACCACCGGCATCACCTGCCTGACCTTGCCCTTGAACACAGTGCCCGGCACCCCGGTGAACACTACCTCGGCCTCATCCCCCGCCGTCACCCGCAACAGGGAGTTCTGCCGGAAGGAGGCGATCACTCGCCGCCCCTGATCCGGGATGAAGAACATGGCCGGTCGGATGGGCATGCTGTTGACGTAGCTGCCCTTGTTCAGCAGCACCTGGGTCACGTAGCCATCGCTGGGGGCGCGCACCACGGTGCGCTCCAGGTTGTACTCCGCCTCCTTGAGCTGGGCCCGCAGGCTGACGATGCCGGCATTCTCACCATTCACCACAGCATCCAACTGACTCTGGATCTGCTGTTGCTGCGCCTGGGCGGCACTGAGTCGCGCCTCTTGGGCTAGGTAGGTCTGCCGGGCGTTGGTGGCCTCCTGCTCGGTGAAGGGATTCACCGCCTTCTTGGCGGCGCGCTCGTATCGCGCCAGATCCTTGAGCGCCTTGTCGCGGTCGGCCCGCACTTGCGCCACCTGAGCCTCGGTGACACTCAGCTGACTACGTTGCGCCGCGACAGACTGCTCGGCCGTTACCAGATCGGCCTGGAGGCGATCCACCCGCGCCTGGTAGACGGTGGGATCGATACGAAACAGCTCGTCACCGGCCTTGAGATGCTCGTTGCGTCGCACCGGCACCTCATCCACCACCCCGACCACCTGGGAGATGATGGGCACCGCCACCACCGCCTTCTGGGCCACATAGGTGTAGGGATGGTTGTAGTTCATGGTCAGCACCAGGCCGGCCACCACGAACACGCCACCCAACACGGCAGTGGGTACGGTCCACTTATTGACCGGGATCTTGAACACCTTGAAACAGCCATAGGCGAAGGCCGCATAGGTCATAATGATCAGCAAATCCATGACTTAAACCTCCTTGTCCGTCACCGGGGTGGCCGGTTCGGGCGGTGACGCCGTCGTCGCCTCCGGTTGCGATTGCAGTTGCCGCTCCATCCTGGCCAACTGCGCCTCCAGCTTGCTGATCCTGTCATGATCCTGGCTGACCATGCCCCAACCGCGATCCTCGCGGTAGAGGGTGGCCCAGATCCACAGGAAGGGCCACAGCACGTGCAGGGTAAACAGACTGACCCAGCCGGCGATGTGGATGGCATCCTGATGGGGGTGATTGCGCTTGACGGAAATCTCGTAGGGGATGTCGTGAATGGCGATCACCCCATAGAAGAAAACCAACAAGACAAACACCAGCACCACCAGAGCAAAGTAATCCAGAAACATGGCTTACACTCCTTGTCCTCATATTAAGTCCCAGGCGGGCAGATAGCCGGAACCAGAACCGTAATTACAGCGCCATATGATAACCTTCGCCCACCTAAGATACGACGAGTTGCGAGCTGTACAGTAAATAAAGCTGCGCTTGTTTGCCCTGCCCTGGATTACTTTGACAACCGCTTGACCATAAAGGACAATCGGGAAACTTTCGAAGCGTGGGAATCGGATGATGACAGCGGAAAATCAAAACTACACCTCTCTGGAGCAGGCTTTCTCCCTGGGCAATGGTCAGGACTCAGCCCTGAACTGGCTGAGGAAGAACCGCAGTCACGTGGCCATCTTCCTGGTGAGCGGTATCAAGCTCGAAGGCAGCATCAGCGGCTTCGACCAGTATAGCGTGTTGCTGACCGACGCCAACGGCAACCAACAGATGATCTACAAGGCCAAGATCTCCACCATCGCCATGCTGGGACAACGAGGCGGCTTCCAGCGCCCCCGCCGTCCGCGCCCGCCGTCAGATCGTCCGGGTTCCGATCGTTATGGCAGCGACGAGCGCCGTCACTCCTACGGTAGTAGCAGTCAATCAGACGAAGAACACAGCTGAGCAATCAGCTACCGAACACAAAAAAGCCTCCTTCACGGAGGCTTTTTTATTCAGCGCGGCGCCTGCGCCGGCCACTGGGGCGACCCGTCCTGGATCAACACACAATCCATCCCCGCCGCCCGCGCCGCCTGCAGACCAATCTGGGTGTCCTCGAAGACCAGGCAGCGCTCAGCCTCCACCCCCAGCAGTTCGGCAGCCAGCAAAAAGGTATCCGGATTGGGCTTGTGCAGCTCCACATCGTCGGCACTGACCACGGCGCTCATGTAACCGGCCAACCCGGTATGTTTAAGCACCGCCTGGGCATTCACCCGCGGCGACCCGGTACCCACCGCCATCGGGACTTTGCCGTGCCATTGGGCCAGCAGAGATTGCATGGCGGGGAACGCCTTTGCTTCCGGTAAACGGGAGACGTAATAACGATTCTTCTGGCGAGCCACCTGCTCGGCATCCAGATTGAGTCCCTGCTGCTGATTGAGCAGCACGGCAATCTTGCGTGACGGGATACCACCACATTGGTACATCCAGTCGTGATCGAAGGCAAACCCCAACTCATCCGCCACCTGCTGCCAGGCGGCCAGGTGCATGGGCATGGTATCGACTAAGGTGCCATCCAGATCGAAGATGAAACCGGCATAGCGAGAAAGCGGCATGGCGCACCTCTTAGTGTGAGCAAGGGCACATTCTAATTAACTGCACCCGATAGCGCCATCGCCTGGCGCAACCAACCTGGGATTGAATGCCCCGGCTGGTGATGGGATAAGGCACCGGCCGCACGCCATCTGACGATTGTTTGGCCACGCCAGGCTTGTCATAATCAGGCATGAGTAAAACACATGCCTCCAGAGAGCCGTCCATGAGCCCGCGCCATCCCCCGTTCAATGCCCTGTACGCCTTCATGGTGACCGCCCGCCATCTCAACCTGACCAAGGCGGCCGATGAATTATGTGTGACGCAAGGAGCCGTCAGCCGGCAGATCGCCAACCTGGAGGCACACCTGGGATGCCAACTGTTTCACCGTCATGCCCGCGGCCTGCACCTCTCCGCGGCGGGTGAGGCCCTGCTGCCGGACGTCAGCGCCGGATTCACCCAACTGCTCCAGGCCGCATCTCGGCTGGAACAGGCGGCCGGTCAATTGCACCTCAAGGCCCCCACCTGTGCCATGCGCTGGTTACTGCCGCGGTTGCAGGAGCTGGAGCAGCAACACCCGGAGCTGGACATAGTCCTGCACACCACCACAGAACACGGCATCGACTTTCAGCGCGAGCCCTTCGATGTCGCCATTGTCTATCGCACGGCTCAAGTGACGGAAGCGGGGGATCTGAAGCTGTTTGACGAGCAGATAGTCCCAGTGGTGGCACCATCACTGCTCAGCCGCTATCCCAGCACGCCAGGCAACCTGCCCGAAGGCATGCCACTGCTGCATCCCACCCGGGATAGGCGGGACTGGCAGCAATGGCTGCAGAGCCAAGGGCTGCCCCTGCCGCAAACCGGCAAACATCAGCATTTTGAGACCATGGATCTGGCGATCAGCGCCGCCATCGGCGGCTGTGGCATGGCCATGGCGGACCGACATCTGGTTGAGGAGGATCTGCGCATGGGGCGTCTGATGCTCCCCAGCTCCACCCCGGTTGCCACCGGGGCCGCCTATTATCTGCGCCCCCGGCCGACCCTGGACAAGGGCCTGCAATTCAGCCAACTGACCGACGCCTTGCTGGATCACGACTGAGCCAGCCGCGAAACCCGCACCATGGCGGCCACCAAGGTATCCGCTGACACCCTAAACGGCATGTTGGCCATGTCCGGTGTGCCGCAGGCCGCCTCGGCAACCTGGCGCAATTCCCCTTGGTCGAGCACCGCTATCTGCGCCAGGCAGACGGGGACCCCGCACTCCCTGGCCAAGGCAATGGCCGTCAGCAGCTCAGCATCGTCCCGCCCTTCCAACGCCAGCAGACAGAGATTGCCGAAGCCAACCAGCAGGCCGTGACCGAAGTGGCGGGTCTTCTCCAGCACGGTGAAACCGTCATACAGGGCATGGGCAGCCGCGACGTGATCCCCCACCCCCATGATGGAGGTGAATCCCGCGTAGACGAAGATGGCATCGATCACCTGCTCCAGTGCAAAGCCGGTCGCCCCGCGGCGCACCAGCTCACAGGCCTCGGCTCCGTAACGGGCGATGACCTCATGACAAAGCTGCCCCTGCACATAGGCGGCCATGTTCAGGCTGCAGTCGGGTACCCCGCTACGGATGGCACGGAACTCATAGAACTTGGCCAGGGTGTCACCCAGGCCGGCGGACAACCAGCGCAGGGGCGCCCGGGCAATCAGCGCCGGATCCAGAATGACCAGCTCAGGCGCCCGCTGCAGCCCGTACAGACCTTGGTAGTGGCCCTGCTCGTCGTACAGCACGGAGACGGCCGAGACGGCGGCACAGGTCGCCGCCAGGGTGGGGAGCGTCACCACCGGCAGCCGGGTCTGCTCCGCCACCACCTTGGCCGTATCCAGCGCCTTGCCGCCGCCCACCGCCAGTATCACCTGGGCCGCAAGCTCACCGGCGCGCCGGGTCAGCCGCTCAATGTTGGCCTCGGTCACCTCACCGCCGTACCAGGCCTGCTCAATGATGCCGACGCCAGCGGCCCCGGGCGCCAGCACGGGCAGCTGCACCTGTAGGCTGGGCATGGCCGCTGCCAGCGCCTGCTTGCCGCCGATGACAAACACCCGCTGCCCCAACGGCTGGATCTGGGCCCGCAGCCGCGACAGGGCATCCGGCCCCCGCAGGATGCGGGCGGGAAAAGACAACGCATTGGCCACTGACGACATGACATACTCCCCTTAACCACATTGCTGCTGATAGTGACGCAAGCGCTGACAACTGGCCGCCAGCGCCGACGTTTCCGCTGCTGATAGAGGCAAGGGCACTATGGCCTCCACGCCTTGCCGCCCCAGCAGACAGGGCAGGCTGGCAAACACCGATGTCTGCCCATATTGTCCGGTCAGCGGTACCGAGCAGGGCAGAATGCGTTGCTCGTCACCCAGCAACGCCTGGGCCAGCTCGGCGGTCGCCGCACCTATGCCAAATTCGGTGGACCCCTTGCCCTGAACTATGTCCCAGCCGGCCTTCACCACCTGCCGAGTTATGGCCACGCGGTCCAGCCGACCAAAGCGTGCCGGCCACTGTTCCGCCAGATGAGCCAGCGGCAGGCCCATCAGGCTGACGGCGCTCCAGGCGAGCACCTGGCTATCCCCGTGCTCCCCCAGGCAATACGCCTGGATGTGCTGTGGTGCCACCCCCGTCTGCCGGGCCAAGGCGCTGCGAAAGCGGGCCGAATCCAACAGGGTGCCCGTGCCGATCACCCTGGCCCGGGTCTGTTGTGCCAGGAACCAGGCCAGGACATCGCAGGGGTTGGTGATCGCCAGCAACAAACCGCGGTAATCCAGCGCATTGAGCCCGGCGGCCACCTGCCGCATGATCGCGAGGTTATCCGCCAGCTCCTCCAGCCGATCCGCCTTGAAGAGCGGACCGCTGGCGCACACCACCACCAGATCGGCGGTCTGCAGATCCTGATAGTCCCCGGCCCGGATCCGCACCGGTCTGGCGGCAAAGGCGGCGGCATCCGCCAGATCCTGCGCCTGGCGTTCGGCTTTGGGGCGATCTGAGTCCAGCAGGATCAGCTCATCCCCCACCCCTCGTGACAGCAAGCCACTGGCCACATGGGACCCCACATGCCCCGTGCCTATGATGCCAATCCGCACTAAGCCCATCGTCTGCACTCCTGCCCCTGAGACCCCAAATGGACGGAAAAAAACGGCCCAGTTTGCCTGGGCCGCGATGAACACGAGACTTGGCCTAGTTCACGCTGACATCAAAGCCGGTGAAGAACTTTTTCGCCAGACGGGTGACTGTGCCATCCGCCTTGAGCTGGGCAATCGCCGCATCCAGCTGGGCCTTGCGGGCTGCATCGCCCTTGCGCAGACCAAACCCGATGCCGGAACCCAGGATCTTGCTGTCTTCCAGCGGGGCACCGATGAAGGCGAAGCCCTTACCTTCAGGCTTGCTGAGGAAACCGGCCTGGCCGGCGGCCGCCATCACCAGGGTGCCGTCCAGTCGGCCGGACAGCATGTCGCTGTAGACCATGTTCTGATCCTTGTAAGAGGTGACGGTCACCCCCTTGGGCTCCCAATGTGTCTTGGCATAGACCTCCTGAATGGAGCCCTGCAGTACACCGATATTCTTGCCCTGCAGGCCTTCAGCGGTCGGCGCCATATCCGTGCCCTCGCGGGCCACCAACTGGGTGGGGATCCGGTAGATGGGGACGGTAAAATCGATACTCTGCTGGCGCTGTTCCGTGATGTTCATGGCGGAGTTGATGGCATCGAACTTCTTGGCCTGCAGACCCGCAATCAGGGTATCGAAACTGCTTTCCACCCAGCTGCACTCCAGCTTGGCCGCCCCACAGACGGCCTTGCCCAGCTCGATATCAAAACCGACCAGCTCGCCAGCTGGCGTGCGGCTTTCAAACGGCGGGTATTCGGACTCCAGACCAAAACGCAAGGCGTCGGCCATCGCCAGACCAGACACGGACAGCAAACCCAGGGACAGCATCAGGGCACCCATTTTCTTCATGTTGAGCTCCTTCTCAGAGGCATGGATAAACAATCAAAACAAGACACGGTTGTTGAGGGCCGGCAGCTGGCTGCGCACCTTGCCCAGGTAATCAAGATCGAGATCAGCACACACCACCCCTTCGCCGTCGGCCAGGCAATCCAGCACACGCCCCCAGGGATCGACAATCATGCTATGCCCATAGGTACGCTGCCCTCCCGGATGCCAGCCGGTCTGGGCCGCCGCCAGCACATAGCATTGATTCTCCACCGCGCGACAACGCAGCAACAGGGCCCAATGCGCCTCCCCTGTGGTGTAGGTGAAGGCGGCGGGCGCCGTCAGCAGGCTAAAGCCGCCGGCCTGGCGATAGAGTTCCGGGAAGCGCAGGTCATAACAGACAGAGGGGCGCACGCGGCCAAATGATGTCTCGAACGTCACCACCTCCTGACCAGCCGCCAGGATGCGGGACTCGGCATAGCACTCATCGCCATTGTCGAAACCAAACAAATGGATCTTGTCATATCGCCCGGCGCAGCGACCCTCGGGGTCAAACAGCAGGTTGCTGTTGAAGACCTTCCCCGGTTCGGGGCTGATCAACGGCAGGGTTCCGGCGCTGAGCCAGATGCCGTGCTGTCGGGCCAACGCCGCCATGGCCGCCTGGATGGGGCCCTGCGCTGGCGATTCACCCAAGGCCACGCGCTCGGCATCCGTCTTGCCCATGAGGCAGAAATACTCCGGCAGCAGCACGAAGCTGGCCCCGCGCGCGACGGCCTCGGCGACCCAATGGGCGGCGCTGTGCAGATTCTGTTGTAAATCGTCACCGCTATTCATCTGTACGGCAGCGATACGCACCAGGGCGGCACGGGTCATAGGGCCACCCGGCACAGGGCCTGACACCCCGCCACTATGGTGGCGTCATCCTTGGCAAACGAGAGGCGGATCAGCCGGTTATCTGTTCCATCGGCGTAGAACGCCGACATGGGAATGGTGGCCACCCCGTGCTGGGTGATCAGCCGCTGCACGAGCTGGCTATCCGGTTCGTCGCTCAGGTGACCATAACTGGCCACCATGAAGAAAGAGCCAGCGGTGGGCAGCAAGCGAAAAGGGCTGTCGGCCAACTGCGCCACCATCAGATCCCGCTTGGCCTGATAAAAGGACGCCAGATGAAGATAGGTGTTCGGATCCTGCATGTAGTCGGCAAAGGCATGCTGCATGGGCGTATCGGCCGAGAACATCATGAACTGATGCACCTTGAGGATCTCGTCCATCAGGGCCGCCGGTGCCACGCAGTAACCCACCCGCCAACCGGTCACGTGAAAGGTTTTGCCAAAGGAGCTGACGATCACACTGCGACAGGCCAGCTCAGGATGGGTCGCCATCCCATGATGGCGCTGACCATCAAACACCATGTGCTCGTACACCTCATCAGAGAGCACGACGATATCGGTATTGCGCAGCAGACGGGCCAAGGATGCCAGATCGTCCCGGCTCAGCACCTGGCCGCTGGGATTGTGCGGGGTATTCAGGATCAGCATGCGGGTACGCGGGCTGATGGCTGCCTGCACCTGATCCCAGTCGATGCGAAAATCGGGAACCGACAGGTTGAGCGCCACCGGGGTGGCACCTTGCAGGCGGACGATAGGGGCATAGCTGTCGAAGGAGGGAGAAAAATAGATCACCTCATCCCCGGGATGCACCAGGGCAGAGATCGCCGAATAGAGCGCCTCGCTGGCACTGGCCGTCACCGCTATCTCCCGTTGCACATCATAGTGACGGCCATAAAGAGCAGCGATCTTCTCGGCGATCCGCTCCTTGAGGCTCGGCAATCCCGTCATGGCGGCATACTGGTTATGACCCTGCGCCATGGCCTGCGTCACCTTGCTCACCAAGGCGGGATCACAGGGAAAGCTAGGGGCCCCTTGCGACAGATTGATGGCCTCATACTGGCTGGAGAGTTGCCCGATAACGGTGAAGATAGTCGTACCGACATCGGGCAGTTTTGAACGATGTTGAACCGGAGTGGCAAGGGTCATGATCTACTCAATTCAGACAAACCAAGGCTAAAAGATGGGATGTATTGAACGTGAGTTTTCTGCCCATCAGTATCGAATTGTCATCATACAAGTCATGATATTTTCGCATGACAAATAGGCCATAAGTCACGGTTGGGTCACGGTCACGAAGAGGCGGAGGGGGCTGGAGGCCAGAGTTGCAAGGCGTAAAAACAAAAAGCCCTTAAGCTGTAATAGCTTAAGGGCTCTGTTCAGTGGCGGAGTGGACGGGACTCGAACCCGCGACCCCCGGCGTGACAGGCCGGTATTCTAACCGACTGAACTACCACTCCGCATGTCTTGCTGCGCTTCATTGGAGAACGGGTCTTGCTCTCCGCGCGTATTGGGTGCCTGGCGGTGTCCTACTCTCACATGGCGAATGCCACACTACCATCGGCGCTACAGCGTTTCACTTCTGTGTTCGGCATGGGAACAGGTGGGTCCACTGCGCTATTGCCGCCAAGCAAATTCATAATCCGAAAAGCTGAATTCTGTTCTACTAGCACTGCTACAAGGTCTAAGACCTCTTGGGTGTTGTATGGTTAAGCCTCACGGGTAATTAGTATGGGTTAGCTCCACGCATCACTGCGCTTCCACACCCCACCTATCAACGTCGTAGTCTTCGACGGCCCTTTAGGAGGTTCAAGACCTCAGGGATGACTCATCTCAGGGCTCGCTTCCCGCTTAGATGCTTTCAGCGGTTATCGATTCCGAACTTAGCTACCGGGCAGTGCCATTGGCATGACAACCCGAACACCAGAGGTTCGTTCACTCCGGTCCTCTCGTACTAGGAGCAACTCCCTTCAATCATCCAACGCCCACGGCAGATAGGGACCGAACTGTCTCACGACGTTCTGAACCCAGCTCGCGTACCACTTTAAATGGCGAACAGCCATACCCTTGGGACCAACTTCAGCCCCAGGATGTGATGAGCCGACATCGAGGTGCCAAACACCGCCGTCGATATGAACTCTTGGGCGGTATCAGCCTGTTATCCCCGGAGTACCTTTTATCCGTTGAGCGATGGCCCTTCCATTCAGAACCACCGGATCACTATGACCTGCTTTCGCACCTGCTCGACCTGTCCGTCTCGCAGTTAAGCTGGCTTATGCCATTGCACTAACCTCCTGATGTCCGACCAGGATTAGCCAACCTTCGTGCTCCTCCGTTACTCTTTGGGAGGAGACCGCCCCAGTCAAACTACCCACCAGACACTGTCCTCACCCCGGATAACGGGGCCAAGTTAGAACATCAAACATACCAGGGTGGTATTTCAAGGTCGGCTCCACGACAACTAGCGTCATCGCTTCTAAGCCTCCCACCTATCCTACACAAGTAGGTTCAATGTTCAGTGTCAAGCTGTAGTAAAGGTTCACGGGGTCTTTCCGTCTAGCCGCGGGTACACTGCATCTTCACAGCGATTTCGATTTCACTGAGTCTCGGGTGGAGACAGCGTGGCCATGGTTACACCATTCGTGCAGGTCGGAACTTACCCGACAAGGAATTTCGCTACCTTAGGACCGTTATAGTTACGGCCGCCGTTTACCGGGGCTTCGATCAAGAGCTTCGCTTGCGCTAACCCCATCAATTAACCTTCCGGCACCGGGCAGGTGTCACACCCTATACGTCCACTTTCGTGTTTGCAGAGTGCTGTGTTTTTGTTAAACAGTCCCAGCCACCTGGTCACTGCGGCTGCCATCAGCTCTGTGAGCAAGTCACTTCACCAACAACAGCGTACCTTCTCCCGAAGTTACGGTACTATTTTGCCTAGTTCCTTCACCCGAGTTCTCTCAAGCGCCTTGGTATTCTCTACCCGACCACCTGTGTCGGTTTGGGGTACGGTTGTCTGTAACCTGAAGCTTAGAGGCTTTTCCTGGAAGCGTGGCATCAGCAACTTCCCATCCGTAGATGGTTCGTCTCGGGTCTCGACATTGTGTCTCCGGATTTGCCTGGATACACTGCCTACCGCCTTTCACCAGGACAACCAACGCCTGGCTTGCTTAGCCTTCTCCGTCCCCCCATCGCAGTTACAGCCAGTACGGGAATATTAACCCGCTTCCCATCGACTACGCTTTTCAGCCTCGCCTTAGGGGCCGACTCACCCTGCCCCGATTAACGTTGGACAGGAACCCTTGGTCTTCCGGCGAGGAGGCTTTTCACCCCCTTTATCGTTACTTACGTCAGCATTCGCACTTCTGATATCTCCAGCATGCCTTACGACACACCTTCGCAGACTTACAGAACGCTCCCCTACCACTCAATCTATTGATTGAATCCGCGGCTTCGGTGCCTGGTTTGAGCCCCGTTACATCTTCCGCGCAGGCCGACTCGACTAGTGAGCTATTACGCTTTCTTTAAATGATGGCTGCTTCTAAGCCAACATCCTAGCTGTCTGAGCCTTCCCACATCGTTTCCCACTTAACCAGAACTTTGGGACCTTAGCCGGCGGTCTGGGTTGTTTCCCTCTTCACGACGGACGTTAGCACCCGCCGTGTGTCTCCCGGATAGTACTTACTGGTATTCGGAGTTTGCATGGAGTTGGTAAGTCGGGATGACCCCCTAGTCCAAACAGTGCTCTACCCCCAGTAGTATTCGTCCGAGGCGCTACCTAAATAGCTTTCGGGGAGAACCAGCTATCACCGAGTTTGATTGGCCTTTCACCCCTAGCCACAAGTCATCCCCTAACTTTGCAACGTTAGTGGGTTCGGTCCTCCAGTACCTGTTACGGCACCTTCAACCTGCCCATGGCTAGATCACCCGGTTTCGGGTCTACTCCCAGCGACTAGTCGCCCAGTTAAGACTCGGTTTCCCTACGGCTCCCCTATTCGGTTAACCTCGCCACTGAAAGTAACTCGCTGACCCATTATACAAAAGGTACGCAGTCACCCCACAAGGAGGCTCCCACTGCTTGTACGTACACGGTTTCAGGTTCTATTTCACTCCCCTCACAGGGGTTCTTTTCGCCTTTCCCTCACGGTACTGGTTCACTATCGGTCAGTCAGTAGTATTTAGCCTTGGAGGATGGTCCCCCCATGTTCAGACAGGATATCACGTGTCCCGCCCTACTCGTTTTCACGCTGATGTCGCTTTCGTGTACGGGACTATCACCCTGTATCGTCGGCCTTTCCAGGACCGTTCCACTAACTCCATCAACGCTTAAGGGCTGCTCCCCGTTCGCTCGCCGCTACTGAGGGAATCTCGGTTGATTTCTTTTCCTCGGGGTACTGAGATGTTTCACTTCTCCCGGTTCGCCTCGTTAGACTATGTATTCATCTAACGATACTGAGTAAACTCAGTGGGTTTCCCCATTCGGACATGGTTGGCTATAACGCTTCTTACCAGCTCACCAACCCTTTTCGCAGGTTAGCACGTCCTTCATCGCCTCTGACTGCCTAGGCATCCACCGTGTACGCTTAGTCGCTTAACCATACAACCCCAAGAAGTCTTTCGACTCTCGACGTCGCACACAAGGACTGTGTTACAACTTTGTTTTCGCCAAGAAGTTCCAAGACACTTGTAACAGTATTTAGAACTTTTGAATCAGCTTTCCAGATTGTTAAAGAGCAGTTTTCACGAAGAAAACAGAGGTAAGAATTAGCTTCTTAGCTCTGCATTCTCAACGCATGAATGGCGTCCCCTAGGGGATTCGAACCCCTGTTACCGCCGTGAAAGGGCGGTGTCCTAGGCCTCTAGACGAAGGGGACAAAATTCGTGCTGTGCAGCGCTACGCGCTGCAACGAATTTTGTTCTTGGCGAAGCTGAGCCGGCGAAGCTGAGCGCCAATGTGGCGGTCCTGCTTACTCCGTCCAGAGCCAAAACAAACATCGCTTTGCTCTCTCTACATTTCAATTCAGGCAATCTGTGTGGTCACTCAGCAGACATTGCGTCATCAAGATAAGGAGGTGATCCAACCGCAGGTTCCCCTACGGTTACCTTGTTACGACTTCACCCCAGTCATGAACCACACCGTGGTAACCGCCCTCCCGAAGGTTAAGCTAGCTACTTCTGGTGCAATCCACTCCCATGGTGTGACGGGCGGTGTGTACAAGGCCCGGGAACGTATTCACCGCAACATTCTGATTTGCGATTACTAGCGATTCCGACTTCATGGAGTCGAGTTGCAGACTCCAATCCGGACTACGACGTACTTTTTGGGATTCGCTTACTCTCGCGAGCTTGCCGCCCTCTGTATACGCCATTGTAGCACGTGTGTAGCCCTAGCCGTAAGGGCCATGATGACTTGACGTCATCCCCACCTTCCTCCGGTTTATCACCGGCAGTCTCCTTTGAGTTCCCACCATTACGTGCTGGCAACAAAGGACAAGGGTTGCGCTCGTTGCGGGACTTAACCCAACATCTCACGACACGAGCTGACGACAGCCATGCAGCACCTGTGTTCTGGTTCCCGAAGGCACCCTCGTATCTCTACAAGGCTCCAGACATGTCAAGGCTAGGTAAGGTTCTTCGCGTTGCATCGAATTAAACCACATGCTCCACCGCTTGTGCGGGCCCCCGTCAATTCATTTGAGTTTTAACCTTGCGGCCGTACTCCCCAGGCGGTCAACTTATCGCGTTAGCTTCGGAGCCCACGCTCATACGGCACAGACTCCAAGTTGACATCGTTTACGGCGTGGACTACCAGGGTATCTAATCCTGTTTGCTCCCCACGCTTTCGCACCTGAGCGTCAGTCTTTGTCCAGGGGGCCGCCTTCGCCACCGGTATTCCTCCAGATCTCTACGCATTTCACCGCTACACCTGGAATTCTACCCCCCTCTACAAGACTCTAGCCGGACAGTTTCAAATGCAGTTCCCAGGTTGAGCCCGGGGCTTTCACATCTGACTTATCCAACCGCCTGCGTGCGCTTTACGCCCAGTAATTCCGATTAACGCTTGCACCCTCCGTATTACCGCGGCTGCTGGCACGGAGTTAGCCGGTGCTTCTTCTGCAAGTAACGTCACAGGTGGCAGATATTAGCTCCCACCCTTTCCTCCTTGCTGAAAGTGCTTTACAACCCGAAGGCCTTCTTCACACACGCGGCATGGCTGCATCAGGGTTTCCCCCATTGTGCAATATTCCCCACTGCTGCCTCCCGTAGGAGTCTGGACCGTGTCTCAGTTCCAGTGTGGCTGGTCATCCTCTCAGACCAGCTAGAGATCGTCGCCTTGGTGAGCCGTTACCTCACCAACTAGCTAATCCCACCTGGGTGCATCCAATCGCGGTAGGTCCGAAGATCCCCACCTTTCCCCCTCAGGGCGTATGCGGTATTAGCAGTCGTTTCCAACTGGTATCCCCCTCGATTGGGCAGCTCCCCAGGCATTACTCACCCGTCCGCCACTCGCCGGCGGGGAAGCAAGCTTCCCCCCGCTGCCGTTCGACTTGCATGTGTTAGGCCTGCCGCCAGCGTTCAATCTGAGCCATGATCAAACTCTTCAATTAAAGTTTTTGGCTCAATGAATTCTGAATTAACTGTTGCTGGATCTTTCGATCCGCTTTGGTCACTTCATCAGACATTGAAAATCAATTTTGTCGATTGACTTCAATCTCTGCGAGTGCCCACACAGATTGCTTGAATTGAATTGTTAAAGAGCGGTTCGACCCGTTTCACCGGCGTCGTGGGATGCGCATCTTACTCGCTTCCCGCTTTGAGTCAAGCGCTATTTGCTAGCTGCTTTCCTCTGCTGCCGGGCTGTGCCCTGACAACGAGGGCGCATTATAGAGACCTCGGCCAACCTGGCAAGGGATTTTTGGCGAAAATTCAGGTATTTTTCCTTGTCACAGGCTGCCCACCGATTGCGTTCAGCTTGCCAACAGACTTATCCACAAAATTGGTTTTTGATGAGCCGTTTATAGGAGTGTGACCGCATATGACCCCAGCTTCTCTTCGGGCATTTGGTGCCCACTGGCCCGAATGTGGCCAAGGTTGTTACATCGATCCCGCGGCCAACGTGATAGGTCGCGTCGAATTGGGCAAGGACTGCAGCATCTGGCCCCAGTCCGTGGTACGAGGTGATGTGAACTACATCCAGATAGGGGAACGCAGCAATGTGCAAGACGGCTGCGTGCTACACGTCTCGCGCCCATCATCGACGCATCCAGCCGGCCTGCCGCTGATCATAGGGGCCGAGGTAACAGTGGGCCACAAGGTGATGCTGCATGCCTGTACCATAGGCAACCGCTGCCTCATCGGCATGGGCAGCATCATCCTGGATGGTTCGATTCTGGAGGATGAAGTGTTGCTAGGCGCGGGCAGTCTGGTGCCACCGGGGAAACGACTGGCATCAGGTTACCTTTATCTGGGCGCACCGGTGCGTCAGGTTCGTCGCCTCACACAGGAGGAGTTAGCCTTTTTCCGCCAGTCTGCCGAAAACTATGTACTGCTCAAAGGGGAGTATCTGTCGGCAATCAGTGCCTAAAGATAGATAGCGCCATCCTCGGCAAATTCCTGTGCCTCGATAAGCTCCTCGGCTCGCTCCTCAAGATCAAAGCGCAGCCGTTCGAATGCGCTGAGAATGGCCTGCTCAGACAAGAGGGGCTCTCCGGCCAGCTGTTCCAGCTGGCCATGGCTGATAAAGCAGCGGATGAGCGCCCCCAGCTGTTGTGCCGTGAACTCAACACGCTGTTCGGCTGCATGCCACTGCGCGCCTTCATTAAACAGGATTTCCTGATTCATCTTGCCCCCAGATTGCGTCTTAGCTCGGAAATGACCTGCTTGGTGCCGGGGCGAATGCCCCGCCACAGCATGAAACTTTCGGCCGCCTGGCAGACCAGCATGCCTAATCCATCGATACAGGCTCGGGCACCCAGCTCTCTCGCCCACTGATTAAAGCAGGTTTCGCTGGCCCCATACATCATGTCATAGACGGCGATATCGCCATGGATCAATCCGGAAGGGATCGGCGGCACCTCACCGGCTAAGCTAGCGGAGGTGGAGTTGATGATGAGATCAAATGGCCCCGCCAGCTCATCAAAGGCACAGGCACTCACGGGGGCCAGGGAGGAAAAATGCGCCGCCAGCTGTTGCGCCTTGACGAGCGTACGGTTGGCGATGGTCAAGGTCGCCGGTTGCTGTCCCAGCAGCGGGCCCACCACACCACGGGCCGCACCGCCGGCACCCAATAGCAGGATGCGCATCCCGGCCAAACTGGGGATATGCAGCAGCAGATCCTGTACCAAGCCGGCACCGTCGGTATTATCCCCCAGCAACACACCATCATCGGTCAGGCGTATCGTGTTGATGGCCCCGGCCAGCTTGGCCCGGGGGCTCAACTGTTGCACCAGACCAAAGGCCTGTTCTTTAAAGGGTACCGTCACGTTACACCCTTTGCCCCCCGCGGCAAAAAATTGCGCCAAGGCCTGAGAAAAGCCATCCAAGGGCGCCAGCAAGGCTTCATAGCGCATGAGTTGCTGGGTTTGCCGGGCAAACAGGGTATGAATGAAGGGAGACTTGCTGTGGCTGATGGGATTGCCAAATACGGCATAGCGATCCATGTGCGTTCCTGCTCTAAATTCCTGTCTAGGGGGATTAAACGCCTTTTATCCCCCCCAGACAAGGCTAGGCCTCACGCCGGACGCAACACCTCACCGGTGCACGCATCGCGGATCTGTGACGGGTTAGTCGCCCCGCCCACAGCACCAGGTAGCACATAATCGACCCGCCCCCCCAGCTGAGCCCACACATCGGCCGCGCTGCGGCAGGGTGCCTCGCCACTTAAGTTGGCACTGGTGGAGACCAGGGGTTTCCCGTAGGCCAGGCACAGGGCACGCACCTGCGGATGGGCCGTCACCCGCACCGCAAGGGAGTCAAACCTGCCAGTCAACCAGCGCGGCGTGGTCGGCAGGGCGGGCATCACCCAGGTAAAGGGACCGGGCCAGCTGGCCAGCACTCGCCGCAGCGCATCGTTGGTCAGCTGCGCATCGTCAACATAGGCGGTGAGCTGCGACCAGTCGGCGGCGATCAGGATGAGCCCCTTGTCCACCGGGCGTTGTTTGATGGCCAATAACTTGTGCACGGCCGCCTCGTTGTCCGGGTCACAACCCAGACCGAAGACGGCCTCGGTCGCATAGGCAATGACATTGCCGGCTTGCAGATGGGTGATAGCGTCAAGATACGGTGAGGTCATAAGAAAAGCGGCGGTGGAAATCACTGCCGCTCATCTTAGTTATTTCAGCTGGGCTTGCAAGGCGGCGTCCTTGGCCATCACCTCTTCGGCATTCTTCTGCCGTTCCGCCTTGACCTTGGCGGCCAGCTCGTCATCGGCGACCGCCAGCATTTGCGCCGCCAAGTAGCCGGCGTTCTTCGCCCCGGCCTTGCCGATGGCGACGGTTGCCACCGGCACCCCGCCAGGCATTTGTACGGTAGACAGAAGCGCGTCCATCCCCTTGAGCGGACCGCCATCAATGGGCACCCCGATCACCGGGCGCGTGGTGATGCCGGCAACCGCCCCGCCCAGATGCGCCGCCAAGCCGGCGGCACAGATGAAGACCTTGCAGCCACGTTGTTCCGCATCGGTCACATAGGCATGGGTCGCCGCCGGTGTACGGTGTGCAGAGGTCACCTTCACCTCGTAGCGAATGTCGAAGGACTTCAATACATCCAGGGTGGTTTGCATCACCGGAAAGTCAGAATCGGAGCCCATCAGGATGGCGACAAACGGTTTAGACATGATGATCTTCCTTATCTAGCGTGGTCGGCAGAAAAACCTTTGCGCGCATTATAGTGAGTCACTGCGGTAGGTACAGTTTTTTTGCGGACAACACAAATAGGCCCCCGATGCCCCCTGGCGCCTGACCAAGATGGCACTACCACATTGCGGACAGGGCTGGGCGACCGGCGGGTCATTCACCACGAATTTGCACTTGGGATAGGCATCGCAGGCATAGAAGAGTTTGCCTTGGCGCGATTGCCTGGCGACCAGCTGACCTTTGCCGCAGGCCGGGCAGGAGATGGACTCAGTCGCTGGGGCGGGCTCCCCATCCTGCTCAACATGTCGGCAGTCGGGAAACTGGCTGCAGGCGATGAAGAGCCCATAACGCCCCTTGCGGATCACCAGCACGTCACCGCATTCGGGGCACTGGGTCCCCTCCAGGATCTTCTCCACGGAGCCGCCCTGCCCATTTCTGGCACGAACATAATCACATTGCGGATACGCAGAACAGCCTAAGAAAGGGCCATGCTTGCCATGGCGCAGCACCAGTTCGGCACCGCATTGCGGACAGGGACCGTGAGAGTGCGCCAGGGCATGGGCCTCGGCACGAAACAGCTCGGGATCGATTTTAGACATGACCGCCTCCGACAAAACCGGCTGCATTCTAGCAGCCGGCACCGACAGTGTCAGTGAATGAGGCCGGCAGGCTCCTCGAACAACAGATTTTCCATCTGATGACAGGCATTCTCGTTGCCCGGCAGATTGAACAGCACCATGAGCACCACCCACTTGAGATCATCCAGCTCAATTTCAGCTGAATCCAGCTCCATCAGGCGATCGATGACCACCTCCCGGGCCGGGGCACTCAACACCCCCACCTGCTCAAGGAACAGCAGGAAACCACGACAGGACGTGCTGAGCTTGTCCTGCTCCTCGGCGGTATAAATACGGAAGGAGGCCGCATCACTGGCCACCAACACAGGCGCCTTGGCCTCGTCATGCAACTCTGCCAGATGTTCTAGCCAGGACAGCGCCTTGTATATCTCATCCTGATGGAAACCGGCACGGGTCAGCTCATCGGCTAGCTCGTCCTGATCCACCATCAAATCGGCATCGCTCTGGACATAGGTCTCGAAAAGGTACATCAGCACATCAAACATCGTCAGTCCCTCCGCGTTCTTACATAACCCCCGGGAACGGATGCGATCCAACCCAACAGTTCCAGCTCGATAAGCTGCCCCATCACCTGGTCGATGGGACATTGGCTCAACGCGGCGATGGTATCAATATCCGTCGCCTCATAACCTACGTTATCCAACAAATTATCTGTTGGCAAATGGCCTGGAAGCTTCTGTGGTGCGCCGTCAGGGGCCATCCGGCCCTTATCGCCCAGAAACTGTCCGAGCTCTTCCACTATATCGGCCGCATTGCAAACTAGTTTTGCCCCTTGTTGAATTAAACGATGGCATCCCCTGGCCTGGGGGTTTTGCCAACTACCAGGCACGACAAACAGCTCCCTTCCCTGCTCCAGGGCAAGGCGGGCCGTGATGAGTGAACCGCTCTGCTCCGCCGCCTCCACCACCAGGGTGCCCATGCTCAAGCCGCTGATGATGCGATTGCGCCGCGGAAAGTTCTCCGCCCGCACGCCTTCGTCGGGCCAAAACTCGGAGACCAGGGCGCCGCCCTGGGCCAGGATATCCCGGGCCAAAGGAATGTGGCGCCGCGGATATATTTGGGCCAACCCAGTACCCAGCACAGCCACCGTCACGCCGTGCTGCTGCAGCGCCGTCTGATGAGCCACCCCATCAATCCCCAGGGCCAGCCCGGAGCACAGCCCGATTCCCGCCTGCACCAGATCACGCCCCAGGCATTGGGCGGCCAACCGACCGCCCGGCGTCGGTTGGCGCGTCCCCACCACCGCCAGCAGGGGAGTGCTGAGCGCCTCGACGTGTCCCTGGACAAACAGCAATAAGGGCGCGCCCACCGTTTCACGCAACAGGCGCGGATAAGCCACATCATCAAGAGTCAGCAGTTGATTGCCCGCTTGTTCCAGCCAAGAAAAAACCCGGCTCAACTTCCGTTGATCCGGGTTCAGCCAATGCGCTATCTGCTGGGCATTGAGCCCCAGCTGCACCAACGCCGGCGCGTCCGCCTGACACAACCGGTCCAGCGAGCTGCGCGCCAACAATTGGCGCCCCCGCACCGGACCTATGCCAGGCAACAGCGCCAACCGCAGCCAAGCCTCCAAATGGCAGATGGCCATCATCAGGGATTGGTCAGGGAGTATCCCTTGCGCACCATGCGCTGAGAACTCATGACGAAGGCCATGCTCAGCTTGTCATACACCTTCACTACCATCACCTGCCCCACACGATCGTTCGGCAAGATTTCACTGTCGGAGGCAAACAACTTGTCGCCGACAGAACCATATATGCGATAGCTGATATCGTCAGCGCCTTTACCCACCACCTTGGTGCCGGGGCGAAGCACGCTGAACACATCCCCGGGGTGTACCTGGTCGCGCGCACCACGGTTGATCAGCACCACATCATATTTCCCCACCCCAGTCACCTTGAGCGGCACATCAACCACGTAGCCCAACTCATTGGTCAGTTGCCCCGGCTGTGGCGAGAAGTAGGCACTCAGGCTCTCTTGGCTGGGGATCGGCACCAGGCGATCACCCTGACGGATTTCACGATAGCTGCGCGTCACGGTCAGCACGCTGCGCTCTTCACCATAGGCCTGTTGCGCCACCCCAACGCCAGAGAGGATGGCTTCACGCCCCAACTCCTCCTTGGTGGTGCGATCCTTGTACAGCTCCCCCGGTCGGTAGAGGGCATAACTCACACCTGGCTGCAGAGTGCCGTGAATAAATAGGGTCTGCCCCTCCTGCATGGCGATGCTGTTCTCGTTCTCCCCCAACACATAGGGCAGCTGATCCAGATCCAGCCCCGCCTCAAAGATATGGTTGGTGGTGAGGAAGGGACCTATCTCGTCAAAGCTCAGCACCGGGATCGGTGAGGCCTTCGGCTCAACACGCATGGTCGGCGACAGCTTGATCGTCGGTTTGCGCACCAACCGAGGCTCACCGTCCACCCAGATCAGGGTCAGCAGATCACCAGGATAAATAAGGTGTGGATTCTTCACTTGGGGATTGGCTTGCCACAACCGAGGCCAGAGCCAGGGGCTCTTGAGAAAATGGGCCGAAATGTCCCACAGGGTGTCGCCCTTCTTCACCACATAGGTCTGGGGGTGATTCTCTTTCAAAGCCAAGGTCTGGGCTGCGGAGGCAAACGAAAGGAGCGCTCCACACAAAAAGAATCCAATATGTCTCAATCTCATAACCATCCCTGTCCTTGAAGATGCCGCGTAACTATTAATTTGCCGCATATTTGACTAGAATTACGCCAATGTTTACAGACTAGTGTAGTTATTCCGTAACGAATATGGCGATTTTAGAAGTTTTGCGTTTCCCCGATGAACGCCTGCGCACCGTCGCAAAGCCGGTTACCCAGTTCCATGAAGGGGTCCACCAGATAATTGATGATATGTTTGAAACCATGTATGCAGAAGAGGGCATCGGCCTGGCTGCGACACAGGTCAACATTCATCAACGCATTATCGTGATTGATATTTCAGAAAATCGCGATCAGCCTCAGGTATTCATCAATCCAGAAATCCTGTCCAAAGAGGGGGATACCGGGATAGAGGAGGGCTGTCTGTCCGTCCCCGATTACCGCGCCCTGGTGCCCAGAGCAGAGCGGATCCGGATCCGAGCCCAGGACAAAGACGGCCAGAGCTTCGAGTTGGCGGCCGACGATCTGCTGGCCATCTGCCTACAGCATGAGATGGATCACCTGCAGGGCAAGCTGTTCATCGACTACCTCTCCCCGCTCAAGCGACAACGCCTGCGCCAGAAGCTGGCCAAGCTCAGCCGTTTCGACAGCCAAAACGCTTAAGGTTTTCCCTTGCAGTCACCCAAGATTATCTTTGCCGGCACCCCGGAATTTGCGGCCAGTCATCTGGCCGCGTTACTGGCGGCCGGACACAATATCATTGCCGTCTACACTCAGCCGGATCGCCCGGCGGGCCGGGGCAACAAGCTGACCCCCAGCCCGGTCAAGGTCCTGGCACAAACCCACCAGATCCCGGTATATCAACCCGTCAACTTCAAGGAAGCGGCCGACCGACAGCTGCTGGCCGACCTGCACGCGGATCTCATGATAGTGGTGGCCTATGGGCTCCTGTTGCCCAAGGCCGTGCTGGAGGCACCGCGTCTTGGCTGCATCAATGTCCATGGCTCCTTGCTACCACGCTGGCGTGGGGCCGCCCCCATCCAGCGGGCCATCTGGGCCGGCGATGCCCAGACCGGCGTCACCATCATGCAGATGGATGTGGGTCTGGATACCGGCCCCATGCTGTTGACCCGCGCCTGCGCCATTGCCGCCGACGACACCTCCGCCAGCCTGTATGACAAGCTGGCCAGCCTGGGCCCCACCGCCCTGCTGGAGGCGATGTCTGGTCTGCTGGCCGGCCAGCTGCCGGCCGTGGCACAGGATGACAGCCAGGCCAACTATGCCCAGAAACTCAGCAAGGATGAGGCCCGACTGGATTGGCAACAGCCGGCCGTGGCATTGGAGCGCGCCATCCGCGCCTTCAATCCCTGGCCCATCAGCCACTTCCCCTGCGGCGAGCACACCATCAAGGTGTGGGGCGCGGAGGTGCTCCCCCACGAGGCGGCGGCGCCCGGTACCATAATGCGCGTCGGTAAGGCCGGCATAGAGGTGGCCACGGGCGATGGCGTACTGCGCCTGACCCGGTTGCAACCGCCCGGCAAGAAGCCCATGCAGGCCCACGAGCTGCTCAACTCCCGCCGGGAGTGGTTCCTCCCGCTGACCCAACTGGCATGAATCGGTCGGGTCATCCCCGATCTAAACAGGATCCATCATGAAAACTCGCGCCCACGCCGCCAAGGTACTGTTTGAGGTGGTGGAGCAGGGAGCCTCCCTCTCCGCCGTGCTGCCGGCGGCCCAGCAACAACTGGCCGCCAAAGATCGCGCCCTGCTGCAGGAGCTGTGCTTCGGCAGCCTGCGCTGGCTCTCCCGCCTGGAGGCAATTGCCGCCGCGCTGATGAGCAAGCCGCTCAAGGGCAAGTACCGGACCCTGCATTATCTGTTGCTGGTGGGCATCTATCAGCTGCTCTACACCCGCATCCCCCCCCATGCCGCCCTGTCGGAGACCGTCTCGGCCTGCCGGCTGCTCAAGGGCGACACCTTCCGCGGCATGCTGAACGGCGTGTTGCGCAACGTGCAGCGCCAAGCCGAGGCCCTGCAGCTGCGGGTGGATGAGCAGGAAACCAGCCGCTTTGCCCATCCAAAATGGCTGCTGCAGCGCCTCAAGGCCGCCTACCCGGGGCAATACACGGCGATCCTCGACGCCAACAACCAGCGTCCGCCCCTCTGGCTGCGGGTCAACCGCCGGCACCATGATAGAGCCAGCTATCTGGCCCTACTGGCCGCCCAGGAGATTGATGTGGCCGGTGAAGATCCCGGCAGCGAGGGCCTCTGCCTGGCCCAGCCCTGTGAGGTCAGCCAACTGCCGGGCTTTGCCGAAGGCTGGGTATCGGTGCAGGATGGCGCCGCCCAGCAGGCAGCCCGTCTGCTGGATCCCCAGCCCGGCGACTGGGTGCTGGATGCCTGCGCCGCGCCGGGTGGCAAGACGGCCCATCTGCTGGAGCGCCAACCGGCCCTGGCGGGTCTCGTCGCCCTGGATAGTGACGCCAAGCGGCTGGCGCGGGTCCACGACAACCTGCAGCGCCTGCAGCTCACCGCCCAGGTGATCTGCGGCGATGCCGCCCGCCCCCAGGCGTGGTGGAACGGTCCGGATTTTGATCGCATCCTGCTGGATGCCCCCTGTTCGGCCACCGGCGTCATCCGCCGCCATCCGGATATCAAGTGGCTGCGCCGCAACGAGGACATCGCCGAACTGGTGACCCTGCAGGGGAAAATTCTCGATGCGCTCTGGTGCAAACTCAAGCCGGGCGGTACCCTCCTGTATGCGACCTGTTCCGTCCTGCCGGACGAAAACTGTGAACAGATCAAGGCCTTTGTCGCGCGCACCCCGGATGCCCAGCTGGTGGCCCTGCCCCAGGATGGCGGCGTGGATCGCCCCGGCTGGCAACTGCTGCCGGGAGAAGGAAACATGGACGGCTTCTACTACGCCAAGCTGATCAAACGGTAATCAACATGAAGATCATCATCGTCGGCGCTGGCCAAGTGGGCGGCACCCTGGCCGAAAACCTGGTGGGTGAGAACAACGACATCACCCTCATCGACACCAACACGGAACGGCTGCGGGAGCTGCAGGACAAGTACGACCTGCGGGTGGTACAGGGGGCCGGTTCCCATCCCCGGGTGTTGCGGGAGGCCGGTGCCGAAGATGCCGACATGCTGGTGGCGGTGACCAACAGCGATGAGACCAACATGATCGCCTGCCAGGTGGCCTACTCCCTGTTCAATATTCCCAACAAGGTGGCCCGCATCCGCTCCCAGGCCTACCTGGCGGAGCAGGAGACCCTGTTCAACAACGACGCCATCCCGGTGGATCACCTCATCTCTCCCGAGCAGCTGGTCACCGACTACCTGCGCCGGCTCATCGAGTATCCCGGCGCCCTGCAGGTAGTGGACTTCGCCGGTGGCAAGGTGGGCCTAGTGGCGGTGAAGGCCTACTACGGCGGCCCCCTGGTGGGCAACGCCCTGGCCACCCTCAAAGAGCACATGCCCAACATCGAGACCCGGGTGGCGGCCATCTTCCGTCAGGGTCGCCCCATCCGCCCCCAGGGCACCACCATCATAGAGGCGGACGACGAGGTGTTCTTCGTGGCCGCCGCCGGCCATATTCGGCTGGTGATGTCCGAGTTGCAGCGTCTGGAGAATCCCTACCGACGCATCATGATCGTCGGCGGGGGCAACGTGGGGGCCGGTCTGGCCCGGCAACTGGAGAAGCGTTACAGCGTCAAGCTCATCGAACGCAACGCCGAGCGGGCGGAACAGCTCTCCGAGATCCTGGAAGAGACCATCGTCTTCTGCGGTGACTCCGCCAACCAGGAGCTGCTGCAAGAAGAACACATAGATCAGACCGACGTCTTCATCGCCGTGACCAACGAGGATGAGGCCAACATCATGTCCGCCATGCTGGCCAAGAAGCTGGGCGCCCGCAAGGCCATCGTCCTCATCCAGCGGGCCGCCTACGTGGATCTGGTACAGGGCGGCACCATCGACATCGCCCTGTCCCCCCAGCAGGCCACCATCTCCGCCCTGCTGACCCATGTGCGCCGCGCCGACATCGCCAACGTCTACTCACTGCGCCGCGGCGCCGCCGAAGCCATCGAGGCCATCGCCCACGGCGACGAAAACACCTCCAAGGTGGTGGGCCGCACCGTCGGCGAGCTCAAGCTGCCGCCGGGCACCACCATAGGCGCCGTGGTGCGGGGCGACGAGGTGATCATCGCCCACGACTCCACCGTGATTCAGCAGGACGACCACGTGGTGATGTTCTTGGTAGACAAGAAGCACATCCCCGAGGTCGAGCGTCTGTTCCAACCCAGCCCCTTCTTCCTGTGACATGATCAATTTCAAACCCATCATCTTCACCATAGGGCTGACCCTCTCCAAGCTGGCCCTGTTCATGTGGCTGCCGACCCTGCTGGCCTTCTTCAGCGGCACCCCGGGGTTGGCGGAGTTTCTCGCCTCGGTGATCATCACCCACGTGGCGGCCTTCATCTGCCTGCACTACGGCCACAAGGCGGAGTTCCGCCTCAAGGTGCGGGACATGTTCGTGTTGACCAGCATGGTGTGGGCGGTGGCCTGTGTGTTCGGCGCCCTGCCCTTCGTGTTCATCAACCAGATCAGCTTCACCGACGCCTACTTCGAAACCATGTCCGGAGTGACCACCACGGGCTCCACCGTGCTCTCGGGCCTGGATGAGATGGCCCCCAGCATCTTGCTGTGGCGCTCCTTGCTGCAGTGGCTGGGAGGGGTAGGCTTCATCGTGCTGGCGGTGGCCGTGTTGCCCTACCTGAACGTGGGGGGCATGAAGCTGTTCCAGACCGAATCGTCGGACAAGTCGGACAAGGACTCGCCCCGGGCGGCCAACGTGGCCAAGAACATCGTCATCGTCTATCTCAGCCTGTCATTCCTCTGTTTCGTCGCCTACTGGCTGTGCGGCATGACGCCCTTCGAGGCGCTGAACCACGCCATGACCACCCTGTCCACCGGCGGCTACTCCACCTCCGACGCCTCCTTGTCCCACTTCTCCCACAGCGCCCAATGGACCGCCAGCCTGTTCATGTTCCTGGGCGGCCTGCCCTTTTTGCTCTATGTGCAGAGCCTGCGCCGCCGCCAGAACATACTGTTTCAGGATGCCCAGGTGCGGGGCTTCTTCTGGCTGGTGGTGGTGGTCAGCGGCATGATGACCCTCTGGCTGTGGCACAAGGAGACCTTCAGCTTCCCGGACGCCCTACGCATCAGCACCTTCAACATCATCTCGGTGCTCACCACCACTGGGTATGGCCTCACCGATTTCGGCACCTGGACCCACTTCACCAGCGTGCTGTTCGTGTTCCTGATGCTGTTCGGCGCCTGCTCAGGCTCCACCGCCGGCGGCCTCAAGATCTTCCGCATCCAGGTGGCCGCGGCCCTGTTCCAGAAGCAGGCCCGCCAGCTGATGCACCCCTCCGGGGTCTTTCCGCAAAAATACAACGGCCGCCCGGTCAACGAGGCCATCATCCGCTCCATGGTGGCCTTCGTGCTGAGCTATATGGCAGTGATCATCGTCAGTGCCGCCATCCTGGGGCTGATGGATCTGCCGCCCCTGGTGGCCATCAGCGGCGCCATCACGGCGGTCAGCAATGTGGGCCCCGGGCTAGGAGATCTCATCGGTCCGGCGGGCAACTTTGCCAGCCTGCCGGCGGCGGCCAAATGGGTGTTGAGCTTCGATATGCTGCTGGGACGGTTGGAGATACTGACGGTGGCGGTGCTGTTCTTCCCCTCGTTCTGGAAGAACTGACGGCCGGGGGCTAGGCCTCGTCGCCGCGCAGGGTCAGCTCGGGGCAGTGATCACACAGGCGCGGCGCCTGGGAGGCGCAGGGACACAGACGTTGGGGATGGTAGTCACAGTCATGCCGGCCGCCCTGCGCCAGCAGCCCTGCCAACCCCGGCTCGCCCTCGCCGGAGCTCGCCTCGGTCGTCGATAGGCTCGCTGACGGGATCGGCATGACAGGTTACTCCGCTTGGATTGATCTCACCTGAGCCAAGGGGGTATTTGGCTCCCCAGTCGGCTCATCCGCCAGCGCCGCCTGCTCCCGCAGGCTCTCCGGCAGGGGCTTGCTCACCTCCACCCCCAGGGCCCGCAGCTGCTCGGCCTGGCTGATGAGGTTACCGCGCCCCCCCGTCAGCCGCTGCATGGCCCGCTCATAGCCTTCCTGGGCCCGGCCCAGGGTGGCGCCCAGGGCCTGCATCTCTTCGCAATAGAGGCGGAACTTCTCGTACAGGCGGCCGGCCCGCTCGGCAATCAAGCGGGCATTCTGGTGCTGCTGATGCTGGCGCCACAGGTTATCTATGGTACGCAGGGCCACCATCAGATTAGTAGGACTCACGAGTAAGATATTGTTATCCAGTGCAAATTTAACCAGGCTGGGATCCGCCTCCAGCGCCACCAGAAACGCCGGCTCCACCGCCACAAACATCAGCACATAATCCAGGCTGCGCAACCCAGGCAACTGATGGTAGTCCTTGCGCCCCAGCTCGCGGATGTGACCCCGCACCGAGGCCAGGTGCTCTTTGAGGGCCAAGGCACGTATGGTGTCGTCCTCGGCATTGAAATAGCGCTCATAGGCGGTGAGGGAGACCTTGGCATCTATGATGATGTCCTTGCCCTCCGGCAGGTGCACCACCACGTCCGGCTGATAACGGCGGCCATCGTGAGCGGTGGCCGCCACCTGCAGCTCGTATTCGTGACCGGCCCGCAGACCGGATTCCTCCAGGATGCGCCCCAGCACCACCTCGCCCCAGTTACCCTGCTGCTTGCTGTCGCCCTTGAGGGCCCGGGTCAGGGCCGCCGCCTCCACACTCATCTGCTGGTTGAGTTGGGCCAGCCGCTCCAGCTCAAACTTGAGACCATGGCGCTGGCGGGACTCCTCGGCATGGGTCTCGCTCATCTGGCGGCGAAACCCCTCCAGCTGGGCCTTGAGGGGCCCCAGCAGCAAATCCAGCTGTCCCTGGTTCAGTTGGCGAAAGCTCACCGAGGTCTGCTCAAACAGGCGATTGGCCAGGTTCTCAAACTGCTCGCCCAGGCGCGCCTCGGCATCCTGCTGCTGCTGCAGCCGCTCGGCATGATGCTGACGCTCGGCATGGAGCAGGGTCTCGTACTCCTTGACCCGGGTGCTCAGCCGCATCAGGTTCAGCTGCTGTTGTTCATGCCGCTCCAGCCACTGCTGGCGCTCGGCCTGCAGCTCCTGCAGTCGTTCGGTCTGCTGTGCCAGCTGCGCCTGGGTCAGCACATTGACCAGCTGCTGGCGCCGCCATTGCCACAGCAGCAGCACGACCAGCAGGCTCAATAGCCCCAGCAGGGACCACCAGACGACGGGTTCAGACATGGGGATCATGGGCGGCTCCAGACGCCGGGCGCGCGGGGCCCGGCAGGCAAGATCAGTCCTGGTGGCGGGTGGGGATGGGCAGGCTGAGCAGACCGCACAGACGCTGCTCGTCCTTGACCAGATCCGCCAGGGTAAATTCATCCAACACTGTGAGGAAGGCGCGCAGGGCCTTGCGCAAGATCCCCTGGAAGCGACAGCCGCTGGTGAGCAGACAGGCCTCGCGCTTGCAGTCCATCAGACAGGTGAGGTTCTCCATGTCGCTGACCACATCCTTGAGGCTGATGGCCTCGCTCGGCCGGGCCAGGCGGATGCCGCCATGCTTGCCGCGCACCGTCTCCACATAGCCCTTGACCCCCAGTTGATGAACAATCTTCACCACGTGGTTGCGGGAAATCTGGAAGGTCTCCGCCACCTCCGTGATGGTGGCAAGCCGATCTGGCTCCTGCAGGGCCAGGTAGACAAGGGTACGCAGGGCGTAATCGGTGAACAGGGTCAGTTGCATGGTCTATGAATCCGGCATAAATAAATCGCAGCCCGGGACTGGCCCGGTCAGGACACAAGGCCTCTTTATATCACAAAGTAACCCGATATAATGTGGCCGGCAGTACAAAGCACAATTCCCAACTATTCCGTAATAACTATGTGGTTTTTTCTCTCCAGCACCTTACTTCTGGTCATTGGTTTGCCCCTGTGTCTGTTCCTGGCAGGCTATGGTGACCTCTACCTCAGCTATGGCCCCCTCATCTCGGCGGTGGTGCTGATGTTGATGCTGATGGTGGATCTTAAGAGCGGCCCCGGCAAACGCTGACGCCTCGGCCGGCGGCCGCCCTCTGGGCGACAAAAAGGGCAATGAAAAAGGGGGTTAGCCTAGGCTAACCCCCTTTTCTGATTTGGTCGGCGTGAGAGGATTCGAACCTCCGACCCCTTCGTCCCGAACGAAGTGCGCTACCAAGCTGCGCTACACGCCGTTGTCTGCGGGGCGTGAATTTACCGAAAGCCCCATGTCCATGCAAGTGTTTTTTGGTGCTTAGGGCCCCGCCCTGGTGCGATCGCGCAATTAATCGCCAGCGCAGTGTTCGCCACCGCCCTGGCGGTCAACTTAGCGAAACAGTTGCTGGATCTCCGCGTCCTTGCGCTCCAGGTAATGGGTGGAGCGGATGCGGCGAATGGTGCGGGACTTGCCGCGGATCAGCAGGGTCTCGGTGGTGGCCAGCACGCCATCACTGGTGATGCCCTCCAGCAGATCGCCCTTGGTGATGCCGGTGACGGAGATGATGACGTTGTCGGTCTTGGACATCTCCTCCAGCCGATAGACCAGGCCCACCTGGATGCCCATCTTCTGACAACGGGCCAGCTCCTCGGCCCCCAGACGACGGTTATCCTCGGTATCCCCCTTCACCTCGTGACGGGGCAGCAGGCGGCCCTGCATGTCGCCGTCCAGGGCGCGGACCACGGCGGCAGAGACCACCCCTTCCGGCGCGCCGCCGATGCAGTAGAGCATGTCTATCTCGTTGTCCGGCAGGCAGGTGAGCACAGAGGCCGCCACGTCGCCATCGGGGATGGCAAACACCCGCACCCCCATCTGCTGCATCATGACAATCGCGGCTTCATGGCGGGGCTTGGCCAGGGTGATGACGGTGAGCCGGCTCAGCGGCTTGTCCAGGGCCTGGGCAACCCGCTGCAGGTTGTCGGCCAGCGGCAGGTTGAGGTCGATGACCCCCTTGGCCTTGGCGCCGACGATCAGCTTCTCCATGTACATGTCCGGCGCCTTGAGGAAGCAGCCCTTGTCGCCGGCCGCCAGCACGGCCACGGCGTTGTTCTGCCCCATGGCGGTCATGCGGGTACCGTCGATGGGATCCACGGCGATATCCACACCATCCCCACCACAGCCGACCCGCTCACCGATATACAGCATGGGTGCCTCGTCGATCTCCCCTTCCCCGATGACGATCTCGCCATCGATCTCGATCTGGTTGAGCACGAACCGCATCGCGGCCACGGCGGCGCCATCGGCGGCATTTTTGTCGCCACGGCCCAGCCACTTATAGCCGGCCAGGGCAGCCGCCTCGGTCACGCGGGAAAACTCAATCGCCAGTTCACGTCTCATTTGTTCGTTTAACCTCATCTCGGTTGGACGCGGCATTTTATCACAGGGTCAAACCTTTGCGCCCCTGTTTAGTCTCGCCAATCCCGCCACCACTGGCGGCTTATCCCACCATAAAAGCTTCACACAAGCGTAACCCAAGCGTCACGACCAACCCCTAGCATCTGCCCTCGCATTAACCCTCTTTTGCGTTACTAACATCGATAAGGAAGCAAGATGAAAAAGTTCAGTGCCGTCGCCATCGCCCTGTTGGCCGCCACCAGCGCTCACGCCGCCGAAGTATTCAAGTCTGATGCCGCTAACGTAGACCTGTATGGCCGTGTTTATGCCGGTCACTTCTTTGGCACCAAGGACGAAGTCAACGATGACGGTGACAGCATCAAGGATCACAGCGCCAAGATCGGTGCCAACCAGTTCATCCGCTTCGGCGCCAAGGCCAACAGCGACATCGGCAACGGCCTGTCCGCACTGGCCCAGTACGAAGCCCAGTTCAATATCGGCGACAGCGAAAAGACCGTGAAGGACAACAGCGGCAACCTGCGCACCCGTCTGGCCTTCGCCGGGGTGAAGTCCGATGCCGGCACCCTGACCTTCGGTCGCCAGAAGGGCTCCTTCGCCTCCGTGGCCGACTGGACCGACGTGGCTCTGTCTGATGGCTACGGTGCCGAAGCCATGGGGGATGGCACCGACAACTTCGCCACCGACCGCGCCGCCTCCGTGCTGAAGTATGCCGGTACCTTCGGCGGCTTTGGTCTGGAAGCCAACTACAAGTTCGACGGTGCCGACACCGAAGATGAAAGCGACAAGAGCAATGCTGCGGCCTATGGCCTGGCCGCCAGCTACACCCTGGACATGGGCCTGAGCCTGGGTGCCGCCTATACCCTGGGCCAGCGTGACGTGGGTGACGATGCCAAGATTTGGCTGATCGGCGCCAAGTTCGACAACAAGGCCCTGTATGCCGCCATCAACTACGCCGATGGTACCGACTTCCTGGCCAGCGGCACCGACAACACAGGTCTGGAAGCCGCCCTGGGTTACAACTTCGAGAACGGTGTCGGCCTGATGGCGCTGTACAACAAGGGCGAGAAAAAGATCAGCGGCGACAAGACCGACACCGTCGACTACTTCACCATGGGCGCCCAGTACAAGTTCAACAAGCAGATGCGCGTCATCGGCGAATACCGCTTCAACCAACTGGATGGTTACAAGGATGACTTCCAGCTGGCCGCACGCTACGACTTCTAAGTCGTCGCCCAGAAAAAAGGCCCCTAACGGGGCCTTTTTTTATTTGCCGGTGCTGTGGTACTGGCTGACGATCTCCTTGGAGGAGCGGTAGACATCCGGGATCTGCTCCAGCCCGCTCACCGTGATGTCCAGATCCCGCAGCAGACCATCCTTAAGACCATAGATCCAACCGTGCACCGCCAGCTCCTGGCCGCGCTTCCAGGCATTCTGCACTATGGTGGTGTGGCAGACGTTGGCCACCTGCTCCAGTACGTTGAGCTCACACATGAAGTCCTGCCGCTCCTCTTCGCTGTCGATGGCCTCGATCTGCTCGCGGTGCTTGAAGTAGACATCCTTAATGTTGCGCAGCCAGTTGTCGATCAGGCCATGTTCGGCATTGCGCATGGCGGCCATCACACCGCCACAGCGATAGTGGCCGCAGACGATGATGTGTTTGATCTTCAGCACGTCCACCGCGTATTGCAGCACGGAGAGACAGTTGAAGTCGGTGTGGATCACCAGGTTGGCCACGTTGCGGTGCACAAAGACATCACCGGGCAGCAGGCCCAGCAACTCGTTGGCCGGCACCCGGCTGTCGGAACAGCCGATCCACAGATACTCAGGCGCCTGCTGGGCCGAGAGCTTCTCAAAGAAGGTGGGATCTTCGGCCTTGATCTTCTCCGCCCACAGACGGTTTTGTTCGAACAGATTACTCAAGAGCTGCATGGATCTCGTCTCCTCAAGGGTTGATGGTCCGACGGCCCCGGGCCTTCGGGCTAAAAAAAAGGCCTCATAGCGAGACCTCTTTTCTGAGTGGCTAACCGACCTAGGCCTCCAGCACACCCTTCAACTTATTCATGGCGTTCTTTTCCAGCTGGCGCACCCGCTCCGCCGACACCCCATAGTGATCGGCCAACTCCTGCAGCGTCTGCTTGTTGTCATCGTCCAGCCAACGGGCCTGGATGATGTGCCGGCTGCGCTCGTCCAGCGCCGCCAGGGCCTTGGACAACCTGTGCATGGCGTGATGCTCCCAGTTGTCGTGTTCGAAGCTGGCCGCCACGTCAGAGGACTTGTCCTCCAGATAATGCACGGGGGCAAAGCTATCGCCTTCGTCGTCGTCCAGAGCGTCGAAGGCCTGATCCTGGCCGCTCAGGCGGGCCTCCATCTCGGTGACTTCCCGGGGAGAGACACCCAGCTCCTCGGCCACGGCCTCCACCTCTTGCTGGGTGAACCAGCCCAGGCGCTTCTTGGCCTTGCGCAGGTTGAAGAACAACTTGCGCTGGGCCTTGGTGGTGGCCACCTTGACCATGCGCCAGTTGCGCAGCACGTATTCGTGGATTTCCGCCTTGATCCAGTGCACGGCAAAGGAGACTAGGCGCACCCCCACGCTGGGGTCGAAACGCTTGACGGCCTTCATCAGGCCTATGTTGCCTTCCTGGATCAGATCGGCCTGGGGCAGGCCATAGCCGGCATAGCTGCGGGCGATGTGCACGACAAACCGTAAATGAGACATAACCAGCTGGCGGGCTGCATCCAGATCGCCATCTTGCTGCAACCGCTCAGCCAGCGCCCGCTCCTCTTCGGCCGTCAGCACCGAAATGGTGTTCACGGCTTGGATGTAGCCCTCGAGGCTACCCTGTGGAACCAGGATCAGGTTGTTCTGCATTGCTATTGCTGTACCCATTTTAATTCATACCTCACCAAACCAGGCGCTCCGGCGGAACTCGCCGCCACCCCGCCAACGCGGGCGCGCCTTTGCGGATAAGCATATATACAAAAAAAGGGGGGAACCCTCAAGTCCCCCCGAAATGCATGATATGTCTGGCTTTGCGACGATCCATGCGGCCAAGTCAAAGAGAAACGCTTCTCCAAAACTCAGAATTAACCCTCACATAGTCAGAGTGTCAGCCCTGGGGAAAAGTTCCTTTGCCCAAGGAATTATTTTCAAAAAAGCTCACCTTGTCAGGGATTGGCCGGTTCAATCAGGCGAATATGGCGCCAAACGGATAAGCGAGCCGCCGCCACCCCCAGCACGGCGGCCAGCACCAGCAGACCCAGGCTGTCCCCCAGCCCCAGGCCCGCCAGCCGAAAATCGCTGTGGTACAGGGCCGCCAGGGCCTGCACCTGGGCCTCGCTCCACAGCACCAGCACCTCGGTCAACCACCAGGCCAGCATGCCGCCGATGAGGCCATACCAGAGCCCCATGTAGAGGAAGGGGCGCTGGATGAAGGCATCGGTGGCCCCCACCAGTTTCATCACCTCGATCTCGGCCCGCCGCCCCAGAATGTTGAGGCGCATGGTGTTGGCCACGGTCAGCAGCACCCCCACCAGCATCAGGCCACCAAACGACAGCAGGGCATGACGGATCAGATCGCTGATGCGGTTGAGCCGCTCCAGCCACTCTAGATCCAGCTTGGCCTGCTCCACCTCCGGCAGTGCCGACAGGCGTTGCAACAGCTGCTCCGCCGCCTCGGCGGTGCGCTGGGCTTCGGCCGGCACTAACTCCAACACAGGCGGCAGCGGGTTCTGGCTCAGCAGGCTCAGGGCATCCGCAAACCCGGAGAGGGCGGCGAACTCCTTCATCCCCGCCTCGGGGGAGATGTAGCGTACCGTGGCGATGGCCGGGTCACCCTTGAGCTGCTCGGTGAGCTGGGCGATGCCATTTTCGTTCACCGACTTGTGCAGAAACAGGGTGATGCGCCCCCCCTCCTGCCACTGACTGGTCACCTGGCCGGTGTTCTGCAACATGACCCAGAAGGTGGCCGGCAGGGCCAGGCTGACGCCGATCACCGCCAGGGTGAGCAGGGAGGCGAAGGGGGCCCGCCAGATCTCGCTCAGGCTGCGCCTGGCCTCCTGGCGGTGATGGTAGACGGCTTGGCGCACCGAGTGAAGCCAGCCCTGGCCGTGACGCTTGCGGTTCATGCCCCCTCCCCATCGGCCACCAGACGGCCCTCGTGCAGTCTGAGGGTCCGCTGACCACTGCGGGCCACCAGACCCAGATCATGGGTGGCGATCAGCACGGACACCCCCACATCGTTAAACATCCGGAACAGCTGCATGATGTCGCGGGCCAGATCCGGATCCAGGTTGCCGGTGGGCTCGTCCGCCAGCAGCAGGGCTGGCTTGTTGACGATGGCCCGGGCGATGCCCACCCGCTGCTGCTCGCCGCCGGACAACATCAAGGGCAGACAGGCCGCCTTGTCGTGCAGTCCGACCTTGTCCAGGGCGGCGGAGACCCGCTTGTGGATGTCCTGGGGGGTATAGCCGTCGATCACCAGCGGCAGGGCCACGTTATCGAACACGGAGCGATCCATCAGCAGCCGGTGATCCTGAAAGATGATGCCGATCTGACGGCGGATATAGGGAATATCCCGCCGACCGATGCGGGAGACATCCTGGCCGTGGAAGAAGATGCGCCCGGCGCTGGGGCGCTCCATCACGCTGATCAGCTTGAGCAGGGTGCTCTTGCCGGCCCCCGAGTGGCCGGTGAGAAAGGCCATCTCCCCCTTGCGCAGGTGGAAGTCCACCTTCTGCAGGGCCTGATGGCCACCGGAGTACACCTTGCTGACCTGCTCGAATCGGATCATGGCTTAGGCTTCCTGACTGAAGAGGGCCGCAATGAAATCGTCGGCCTGGAAGGGACGCAGATCCTCGATCCCCTCGCCGACCCCGATGAAGCGGATGGGGATGCCGAACTGATCCGCCACCGCGAAGATGACCCCGCCCTTGGCGGTGCCGTCCAGCTTGGTGAGGGTGATGCCGGTCAGGCCCACCGCCTCGCCAAACAGCTTGGCCTGGCTGATGGCGTTCTGGCCGGTGCCGGCATCCAGGGTCAGCATCACCTCGTGGGGCGCCTCCACGTCCAGCTTCTTCATCACCCGGACTATCTTCTTCAACTCTTCCATCAGGTGCCCCTTGTTCTGCAGGCGCCCGGCGGTGTCAGCGATCACCACATCAATCTTGCGGGCCCGGGCCGCCTCGATGGCGTCATAGATGACGGAGGCCGAGTCGGCACCGGTATGCTGGGCAATCACAGGTATCTGGTTGCGCTCGCCCCAGACCTGCAGCTGCTCCACCGCCGCCGCCCGGAAGGTGTCCCCCGCCGCCAGCATCACCGACTTGCCCTCGGCCTGCAGCTGCTTGGCCAGCTTGCCGATGGTGGTGGTCTTGCCCACGCCGTTGACCCCCACCATCAGGATGACGAAGGGCTTGTGCTGAACATCGATCACCAGAGGCTGGTTCACCGGCTGCAGTATGGCGTTCATCTCCTGCTTGAGCAGAGCCAACAGGGCCTCGGCATCCTTGAGCTGCCGCAGGCTGGCCTGAGAGGTCAGCTGGTCCATGATGCGGCTGGTGGTGGCCACCCCCAGATCGGCGCTCAGCAACTGGGTCTCCAGCTCTTCAAACAGCTCCTCGTCCAGCTGCTTGCCACGAAACAGCGCCACAAAGCCCGACCCCAGGTTCTCCCGGGTACGCCTGAGGCCCTGCACCAGGCGGCTGAACAGCCCGGCCCGCTTGGGCTTGTCCTGGGTCACCAGCAGGCTGGGATCCAGGGCCGGTGCCTCGACGGCACGCTCGGGGTCGGCCTGGGGCTCCGCCTCCGGCAAGCGCTCTGGCTCGGCCTCGAGGGGGGGGCTGACGGGGGACTCTTGTGCCGATGAAGGGACAACCACTTCGGGCTCGGTCGGGGTGTTCGCCTGCTCTTCCGACGCCTTACCGCCGCTCAACCAGGAGAAAAATCCTTTCTTGGCCATTAAACGTACTCACTTGACTGACGGGGCTGCTACACTAGCCGCCCCCTAGGCTATAGGTCACAAATAGGGCGCTCATACTATCACTTTTTTAGATGAAGAAACGCGATGCCTCCTCGTAAACCTCAACGGGCTGCCGCCCCAACCGCCGGTGGCGGACGCGGCGGATTTATCCGCCTGATCAGCGGTCAATGGAAGGGACGCAAGCTGCCGGTGCGGGACGTGGAAGGGTTGCGCCCTACCACGGACAGGGTGAAGGAAACGGTGTTCAACTGGTTGGCCGGTGACGTGCGGGGCAGCCGTTGCCTGGACCTGTTTGCCGGCAGCGGCAGTTTGGGATTTGAAGCACTCTCCCGCTATGCCGACTGTGTGATCATGATTGAGCGCAACCCTGGGGCGGCCCGCCAGCTGCAGCAGAACCTGCAGCAACTGGGGTCCAACCAGGCCCAGGTGATCCAGGCCGATGCCCGCCAGTGGCTGAGCGGCCCGGCCCAGCCCTTCGACCTAGTGTTTCTGGATCCGCCGTTTCATCAGGATCTGCTGCCCCAGGTCTGCCAGCAGCTGGAACAGGGCGGCTGGCTGGCGGATCAGGCCCTCATCTATCTGGAGCGGGAACGGGAAGGCGAGCCCCCCGTGCTGCCGGCCAACTGGCAGCTGCTCAAGGACAAGCAGGCCGGCCAGGTCTGTTATCAACTCTATCTGCGAGAGGAACAAGCATGAAGTTAGTGCTGTGGCTGGCCAAGCTCATCATCCTGGGCTTCTGGTTTGGCGCCGTCTGGTTCACCCTGCATCCCCTGCCCGGCAAGCTCAGCCTGCTGCTGCCGGTGTTCGCCGTGCTGGTGCTGCTGGTGCATGGCATCCAGGCGGCCATCATGACGCTGGTGGCCAAGGACGTGATGCCCCTGCGCCGGTGGGATTACCTGTCGTTACTGCTGTTTGGCTTCTTCGCCATGCTGGAGCTGCGGGATCGCCTGCTGGCCGCCAGCCAATCCCGCTCTCACCCTTGAGTCCGCTTAGTGCAGGTACTGCTGGGCACCGTCCAGCAGCATCTGCACCGAGATCATCACCAGCAACATGCCCATCAGCCGCTCCATGGCCCGCAGCAACCGCTCCCCCAGCAGCTTGAGCAACTGTGCGTGAAACATCAGGATCACGGCGCTGGATCCCCAGGCCAGCAGCAACGCCAGGGTCCATTCCCCCATCTGATCCGGGTACTGGTGGGCCAGCAGCAGCAGGGCCGCCAGGATTGAGGGCCCGGCCATCATGGGAATGGCCATGGGCACGATGAAGGGCTCCTCCCCTTCCGGCAGGCCCGTGATGCTGCCTTGACCGGGGAAGATCATGCGGATGGCGATGAGGAACAGCACTATGCCGCCGGCGATGCTCACCGCCTCCTGCTTGAGATTCAGCAGGTTGAGCAGCTCCTGCCCCAGGAACAGGAACAGCAGCATCACCACCAGGGCGATCAGCAGCTCGCGGATCATCACCTTGCGGCGTCGCTCGGCGGGCAGGGTCCGCAGCATAGACAGAAAGACGGGCAAGTTGCCGACCGGATCCATGATCAGGAAGAGCATGACGGCGGCGGTGATGATATCCATGGAAGAGCTCGCTGGTTGACCGGATAAAAGTCGGCGGACTATAGCAGAAAGCCCGCCGCCAAGCAGCCATCGGCGATGGCGCCAGCAACGGCCCAATCTCGCGGATATTGCGGCTTGTGCCGGTGATGGCGCTCAGAGGGCGCCATCGGTAGGACTCAGTGCTGGCAGATCCGCTCGGCCTCGGTGTTGAACCCCTCGCCCTGGGGCACGAACTTGCCCTTGGCCTGCAGGAAGTCGATCAGCGCCGCCGCATCCATCCCCTCGGCGCTGCAGGTATGAAAGCGGGCCTCGGCACCGAACTTCGCCTCGATGGCGGCCTGCAGGCTCTGTTTGCTGAAGCTGCCACCCAGCTCCAGCATCATGTGCATGACCTCGTGACCGTGAATGGATTCGCTCATGGTGACTCCCCTTACTGAAATGACATCGACAGATGAAATAAAAGACAATAGATGCATATTTTACGCACCTTTTTGCCACTGTCACCCCCTAACACCGGGAAAAGCATAACCACAGGCCCCCGTTTAGCGATCCAGTTCACAGCCTTGCGGCAAACGGGTCCAAAAAATGAAACTTTGTGGTCGGTTTGCCTGACTCAATTCCTATTACGCCAGCAACGCAGTCCAAGGAGGAAGCATGGAACACGGCATCTACAGTTATCTGCCGGCCATCGAGATCATGATGTGTCATCTGGGAATGAGCTTCGACGAAGCCTGTGAAGAGATGGGGTTGACCCAGGACGAACGCCTGAACCTGACCCAGTTGCAGCAGCAAGATCTGCCGGACTAATGCAAACAGGGTGACCTAGGTCACCCTGTCCAACCGAGGCGGTACACTCCCTGTCCCAGGCCATCCAAGCCGTCTGCCTCGGTCCAACCCTCCCTGTCGATGGGGCCTCTGGCCCGCATCCTCTCCTGGCTTCCAACTATACGGCCTGGGGTGAACGGCACAATGCCCGCACGACGGACCGGTTCTCCGGCCCCTGGGCTAAGATGCCACCATCGGCGATACAACGCATTGATTAGGCAGCAAACTAATCCAAGGCTGTCGGCAAATGCCGCCATCTTGCCACACCAAGCGCCGCCTGAAAGAAGGGAAATGTCTTACATCCGAGAGAGGAAAGGCGCCCGAGCTGGCCAGGCGCCCATAAAAGAGCGGGGGCGACTTGCGTCGCCCCCTAAGGTCTTAGTCGTTCGGTTCCCTGAACAGCATTGCTCCCTGCAATCCCTGACTAAGCTACTCCTTTAGTCTTTCCACTTCCCAATCCGTTGGGGTGTCCTTGTTGCCATCCTGGCCAAGCACGTCATCCTGGCGGCCTGTTCTCTCCCTCCTGGGAGGTGTCCCTTACCACATCCTGTGGTGTTCCTTTCGCCTTACCCTGGCAGCCAATCTTCCTGATTGACTTCAGTGCGTCCCGGCAAGACCCATACTAAGGATTTAGACCTGGCTCACAAGTCCCCATCAGCACCCAGGCGCTTAACCAAGACCGAGGCGACCAATAAAAATCGCTTATTATTCAACGCTGTAATTTATTTTATAGAATAAAATGCTACGCAATAAAAACGTTTTTACCCACAAGCACTATGGCAAATATCCTACACGGCACCATGGCAAATGGGTGAGCTGGCTCACGGCAGGCCCCGCCCGTGACCGCGTAATTATGCAAAAAAGAACGGGGGCGACTCACGTCGCCCCCTAAGGTCTTTGTCGTTCATGTCCGTGAACGGCATTGCTCCCTGCAATCCCTGACTAAGCTAGTCCGTTAGTCTTTCCTGTTCCCAATCCCTTGGGCCATCCTGGTTACCGTCCTGGCCAGACACGTCATCCTGACGGCCCGTTCTCTCCTTCCTAAGGAGGTGTCCCTGACCACATCCAGTGGTATTCCTTGCGCCTTACCCTGGCAGCCAATCTTCCTGACTGACTTCAGTGCGTCCCGACAGCTTTAATACTAAGGTTTCCAGCCCGGCTCACAAGGGCCATACAGCGATGGTGAGACACACCCGCCGATGGGCGCAACGACAAATAGTGTTTATTATCAAATGGATAAATAAGAGGCTAAGCGGAGGCTTGCCGTGGGAAAACGTTTTTCCCCACGTCAGGTATGGCAAATGTCCTACAGGGAGACAGGCAGAAACTCAGGATGCCGACGGCTTGGACTGCATCACTTCGGCACCCGTGACTATCATGCGCAGCTGGCAGATCAGGCGCTCGGCCAACTGGGCCCGCTCCGGCTCGCTCATGTCCAGGGCCTCGGCCCCCGAGCTGAACACCAGGGTCACCATGCCCTCGGCCAGGATGAAGGCCACCTCCTGGGGGTAGCCGGTCTGCCGCTGCTGATACTCCGCCAGTTCGGCGATGAAGTGCTGGATCTCCCGCTGCACCGCCTGACGGAAGGCCGGCGAGGTGCCGGAGCGCTCCCGCAGCAGCAGACGAAAGGCATTGGGGTTCTTGTCGATGAACTCCATGAAGGTGAGGACCGAGGTGCGGATGACGCTGCCGCCGGTGGCGATGCGCTGGCGGGCCTGGCGCATCAGCTGACGCAGCGTCAGGCCCGCCTCGTCCACCAGGGTGAGGCCCAGCTCTTCCATGTCGCGAAAGTGCCGGTAGAAAGAGGTGGGGGCTATGCCCGCCTCCCGCGCCACTTCCCGCAGGCTGAGGTTGGAGTAGCTGCTGTCGGCACTGAGCTGGCGAAAGGCCGCCTGGATCAGAGAACGCCGAGTCTTCTCCTTCTGCTCTGCTCTGATGCCCATCTTGCCCCTCCAGCCCCCAAAAGAGCGCAGATCATACTCGTTTCCCGCCATGCCGGCAGCAAGGCGGCCCATTTTTTGCGCTTGGCGCCGTCCGCGAGGCCCAAAAAAGGACGGCGGCCCAAAGGACCGCCGCGCGTCTAACCAGTACAGAGCCTACTGGCGCTGTGCCAACCGGCGCTCCTGCATCAACTCGTAGCTGCGCCGGTAGGCCACGTAGCGCAACGTGATGTCGGTGACATAGCGCACCGTCTCGCTGCCGATGCGGCTGGCCGCCAGCCGCTCCACGTTGTCAAACCAGACGTTGGGATCCAGCCCCTGTTTGGCCGCCTCGGCCCGCAGGCCGGCGATCCGGTTGGGACCAGCATTGTAGGCCGCCAGGGTGAAGAAGTAGCGGTTCAGATCATCCATATCCGGATCGGTAAAGAACTGATCCCGCAGCTGGGCCAGATACTTGGCCCCGGCCAGGATATTGTTCTCGGCCGAGCCAATGTTGCTCACCTTCAGGTGACGGGCGGTGGCCGGCATCACCTGCATCAGCCCCACGGCCCCCTGGCTGGAGCGCGCCCCGCTATCCAGGTTGGACTCCTGGTAGGACTGGGCCAGCAGCAGCAGCCAGTCGAAGTCATACTGCTCGGCATACTTCTGGAACAGCGGCGCATAGCGGGCATAGCGGCCATCCCGCCAGCCCAGATCCTCCGGCGTGCTGGCAGCATGGCGACGGGCCAGCTGGGCCGGCTGGGAGAGGTAACGCCGGTACAGCGCCTCCCCCTGGCTGGTGCCCTGGCGATAGTTCACCAGGAACGCATTCACCGCCTCGGCCAGCTGCGGGCTCTCCTTGCGGAAGGCCCAGGCCAGCTCGCCGTTGTCCCGCAGGCTCACCGCCTTGTGCAGGGTCAGGTTGTGGAAGGCGCCCTGCCACAGCTCGGCCTTCTGGCTCCCCACCACCGTATAGGGCAGACGCCCCTCGCTCACCTGTTGCAGCAGATCCACATCCTGCAGGGATTCGTCCACCGTCTCGATATAGACGGGGGCCAGCCCCTGGGCGGTCAGCTGCTCGTTCAGCTTAACCAGGCTCTCGTAGTAGCTGGCGCTGCGCCGCACCCAGACCCGCTTGCCGGAGAGTTCCCCCAGCCGGGTCAAGGGCCGCATGCCCTTGCCGCTGACCAGCCATTCGTGGATGCCCTGGTAGACGGGGTCGGAAAAGTCCACCAGCGCACGTCTGGCCTCGGTGACCGTGCTGTTGGCGATCACCAGATCCCCCTGGCCATCCACCAGCATGCTGTAGAGTTGATCGCTGCGCACCGGGATGAAGACCAGGTTGAGCTTGAGCTTTTGTCCTTGGAAATAGCGCTTGTTCAGCCATTTCTCAAAGGCACGAGCCTGCTGCACACTCAGCCCATCCTGCATCCCCTGATTGAGGAAGTAGTAGGCGTTGTCGTAAGCCACCAGCACCCGCAGCACCCGCTCGTCCAGCAGCTGCTCCAGATCCCCCTTGAGGATGCGGGGCGCCGGCTCCAGCGGCATGGCCCACAGGGGCGCGGCCAACACGAGTAGCAACAACAGGGTCAATCGTCGGTATCGATTCATGCAATGTCCGCATTTCGGCCCTAGAAAGCGGCGCATTTAACCCCAGCCAAGCTGAACAGAGGCTGAACAAAAGGGGTTGGATGGCTGTAAAGAGGAGTAAAAATAGACAATCAGGGCCCGAACGGGCCCCGATTTGGGCAGATTAGATGGCGCGGGCGCGCATCTCGAAGATCAGCTTCTCGGCGGTGCAGGTGAACGTCAGGGATGCGTTCAGCACCCCAGCCTCGGCCTGCCATTGCTGCTGGATCACCACCTCGTCGCACACCTGCTTGGCCAGGGCGGCATACTGCGCCAGCCGGTCCAGGGCCTCCTGCTCGCTGTCGGCCTCGATGGGCAGCAGCACGCTGTCATCCCCTTCGCTGATGATGGTCCCCACCTCGGCGTAGCAGCCACAGGAGTCACAACACTCTTGAACTTGTTCGGTAACGGACATGAAATCCTCCTTCACTTTACCGTCGAACGGCCGGCCAGACCCGCGCAAGGGCACTGACCATAAGGCCGCACAGCCTGTGTGTCATCTTAGCCGCTGACGCCGGCCAGATGAAGCATAAAGGCGTATTCCCGGGCCAAATCCTTCAGCTGGGCATAACGCCCCGATTGACCACCGTGGCCCACCTCCATGTCCATGCACAACAAGAGCCAGTTGGAATCGGTTTTGTGGGCCCGCAGCTTGGCCACCCACTTGGCCGGTTCCCAGTACTGTACCTGGGAGTCATGGAAGCCGCTCACCACCAGCAGGTGGGGATAGGCCTGGGCCTTGACCTGGTCGTAGGGGCTGTAGGACTTGATGCGCCAATAGTCGTCTTCGTCCCGCGGATCCCCCCATTCGTCGTACTCGCCTGTGGTCAGCGGCAGGCTCTCGTCCAGCATGCTGGTGAGCACATCCACGAAGGGCACGGCGGCCACCACCCCCAGATAGAGATCCGGTCGCTGGTTCATCACGGCCCCCACCAGCAGGCCGCCGGCGCTGCCTCCCAGGGCAAACACCCGCTTGGGATCCCCCAGGCCGCGGTCCAATAGCCCCTCGGTCACATCGATGAAGTCGTTAAAGCTGTTGGCCTTGGCCTCCAGCCGGCCCTGTTCGTACCAGTGCCGGCCCAGCTCCTCGCCACCGCGCACGTGGGCGATGGCATAGATGAAGCCCCGATCCAGCAGGCTCAGCCGGGCGGCGTCAAACTCGGGATCCTCACTCAGGCCATAGGCGCCGTAGCCGTACACCAGCAGGGGGGCCTGACGCAGATCCGCCAGATCCCGCCGGTAGACCAGGGAGACCGGCACCTGAGCGCCGTCCCGGGCCGGCAGCAGCAGCCGCTGACTGGTATAGGCCTCGGCGTCGAAGTGCCCCAGCACCACCTGCTGCTTGAGCAATCGCTGCTCGCCACTGGCCAGGTCCAGGGCGTAGAGGCCGGCGGGCCGGGTCAGGGCGCTGTAGCCGTAGCGGCACTCGCCGCTGCCGGGGCAGGGGTTGAAGCCCAGCCAGGTGACATAGGCGGCATCGGCAAACTGCAGGGTGCGTACCGGCAGCCCCTGGGGATCCAGCTGGCGCAAGCGGGTGAGGCCAGCCACCCGCTCCTCCACCAAAATGGCACTGTCGAACAACTCGAAGTCCTGCAGCAGCACTGTGTCCTCCGGCCCCAGCAAGGTCTGCCACTGGCTTGGGCTGGCCTCCGCCGCCCGGTAGAGGCCAAAATTGGCGCCGTCGCGGTTGGAGCGGATGATCCAGTGATCCGCCAGATGGTCCAGGTAATATTCGTGGCCCTCCTGACGCGGCAGCAGGCAGACCGGCTGACCCTCGGGGGCCGCCGTGGGCAGGCACCAGACTTCCGTGGTGAGGGTGCTCTCCAGGCAGATGAGCAGGAAGCGCTCGGAGCGGCTCAGATCCAGACTCAGGTAAAAGCTGTCGTCCGCCTCCTCATAGATGAGGCGATCCTGCGCCTGGGGCTCGCCCAGGGTGTGGCACCAGAGCCGGCAGGGCAGCAGGGTCTCCTCATCCAGGGTGACATAAAACAGCTGCCGGCTGTCGGCGGCCCACACCAGCTCGCCGCTGGTGTTCTCCAGCACATCTTCCCGCCAGTCGCCACCGGCCAGATCCCGCACCTGCACGCGGTACTGGCGCCGTGCCCCCAGATCCTCGCTCACCGCCAGCAGACGGTTGTCCGGGCTCACCGCCAGGCTGCCCAGCTGATAGAACGCCTGTCCCGCCGCCCGGGCATTGGCATCCAGCAGCAGTTCCGGCTGGGCTTCCAGAGCCGACAGCCGCTCGTAGACCGGGTGTTCGGCGCCGGCCTCGAAGCGGTGGCGATACCAGAAGCCCCGCAGCCAATAGGGCACCGACAGCTCGGTGGGCTGCATTCTGCCGGCCATCTCGTCGTACAGGGTCTGTTGCAGCGGCTGTGTCTGCGCCAGTACCGCCTGGCTGTAGGCGTTTTCCGCCTCCAGATAGGCCCGCACCTCAGGGTCCTGACGGCTGTCGTCCCGCAACCAGAACCAGGGATCCTGGCGCAGGTCACCGTGCCGCTCGTGAACATGGGGGTGGCGAGGCGCCTGGGGTGGTAGAATTCGAGTCATACGGCACTCATTGCTGGGCAGGGGAGACAAGGCGCCCATGCTAGCAAAGGACGTCCGCCAACCCCAGCGCAACCGGTGCCTGCGGTAGGCAAGCCGGGCAATTCCTGCTAGCGTGATCAAGTAGATGTAGACCCAGGTTCCCAAGTCGATGAAGAAAGTGCTCGTCCTGTTCGCTCACCCCAGTTTCAATCGCTCCGTGGCCAACAAGGCCCTGCTGGCCACCTTGCGTCGGATGGAGGGGGTGACGGTGCACGACCTCTATCAGCAATACCCCAGCATGTTCATCGATCCGGCCCGGGAGCAGCGCCTGCTGCGGGAGCACGACATCATCATCTTCCAGCACCCCTTCTACTGGTACTCCTGCCCCGCCATCCTCAAGGAGTGGATGGATCAGGTGCTGGAGTACGGCTTCGCCTTCGGTCCGGAGGGCCGCGCCCTGCACGACAAGCTGTTGCTGTCGGTGATCACCACAGGCGGCAGCCGCGAGTCCTACGCCCCCAACGGCCACAACCGTCATCCCATCACCGACTACCTGCTGCCCTTTAAGCAGAGCGCCTGGTTGTGCGGCATGCACTGGCTGCCGCCCTTCGTGGTGTATGCCTACCACAGCCTGTCCGACGGCGAGCACCTGCCACTGGTCACCCGCCAGCTGCGCCAGCTGCTGCTGGCCCTGCAGGAGGAGCGGCTGACCCTGGCCCAGTGCCAGCAGGCCCAGACCCTCACCGATCTGCTGGAGGTGCTGTAAATGGAGCACGGTCTGCTGCTGAGCGCCTTCATCTTCCTGAGCGCCGCCGTCATCTCGGTGCCCATTGCCCGCCGCCTGGGGCTGGGCTCGGTGCTGGGCTATCTGATCGCCGGCGTGCTGATCGGCCCCTTCCTGCTCAACCTGGTGGGGGACGCTAACCACGTGATGCACGTGGCGGAGTTCGGCGTGGTGCTGATGCTGTTCCTCATCGGCCTGGAGCTCAAACCGGCCCTGCTGTGGCAGCTCAAGGGCCCTATCCTGGGGGCCGGCGGCAGTCAGGTGCTGCTCACCACCGCCGTGGTGGGGGTGGTAGCCCTCGTGCTGGGCCTCTCCTGGCGCCAATCGGTGGCCGTAGGCATGATACTGGCCCTCTCCTCCACCGCCATCGTGCTGCAAAGCCTCAACGAGCGCCGCCTGTTGAAGACAGAGGCGGGCCAGACCAGCTTCGCCGTGCTGCTGTTCCAGGACATCGCCGTCATCCCCATGCTGGCCCTGCTGCCCCTGCTGGCCACCCAGGCCCCGGCGGAGCTGAGCAATACCGTGGGGGGCTGGCAGGATGGCCTGCTGGTGGCCGCCGTCATCTTCGGTATCGTGCTGGGGGGCCATTACCTGATGCGCCCCGTGTTCCGCTTCATCGCCCAGTCCGGCATGCGGGAGATCTTCGTCGCCGCCGCCCTGCTACTGGTCATCCTCATCACCTTGGCCATGCAGTGGGTGGGCCTCTCCCCCGCATTGGGCACCTTCCTGGCCGGCGTGGTACTGGCGGAGAGTGAATACCGCCATGAGCTGGAAGCCAACATAGAGCCGTTCAAGGGGCTGCTGCTGGGCCTCTTCTTCATCTCGGTGGGGGCCGGCATCGACTTTCGCCTGTTTGCCGAGCAGCCGCTGATGGTGCTGGGACTCTTGTTGCTGTTGCTGCTCATCAAGTTTGCCGTGCTGCAGGGGGTGGGGGGCATCTCCCGTCTGACCCCGGGCCACCGCTGGACCTTCGCCCTCTCCCTGGCCCAGGGCAGCGAATTTGCCTTCGTGCTCTTCTCCTACGCCGGCCAGGTGAATCTCTTCTCCCGCGCCGTCACCGACACCCTGATCCTGGTGGTGGCCCTCTCCATGGCCCTGACCCCCCTGCTGCTGATCCTGAACGAACGACTGATCCAGGGCCGCTGGCAGCGGGAGCAGGAGGCGCCGGAGGCCGACACCATAGACGACAACGACAACCCGGTGATCATCGTCGGCTTCGGCCGCTTCGGGCAGATCGTCGGCCGCCTGCTCCATGCCCACAACATAGGCACCACGGTACTGGACAACGACGTGGGCCACATCGAGATGCTGCGCAAGCACGGCTACAAGGTGTTCTACGGCGATGCGGACCGGCTGGATCTGCTCTATGCCGCCGGCGCCCACAAGGCCCGCCTGCTGGTGGTGGCAGTGAGCAACCAGTCCAAGTCCATCGCCGTGTGCGAGCTGGCGCAAAAGCACTTCCCCCAGCTCAAGCTGCTGGTGCGGGCGGTGGACCGGCCCCATGCCCACCAGCTGCTGCAACTGGGGGTGGACATGATCTACCGGGAGACGGTGGGCTCGGCAGTGGATCTGGGGGTGGCGGCCCTGCAGTCCCTGGGCATCCGCGCCAATCAGGCCTGGCGCGCCGGCCAGACCTTCAAGCAGCATGACGAGAAGCTGCTGCGGGAGCAGACCGCCTTCCTCGACGACGAGAACATGTACATCACCAAGAGCGTGCAGTACCGCCACATACTGGCGGAGATGCTCAGAGCCAACCAGGAGGACAGGCGCAGCGAGCTGATGTCCGCCTGGGAGAACGATCTGGAAGAGCAGACCCGCCAACCCCACCCCGATGACCACCCAGAGGAGCCTCAATGAGTTACCTGGCGTTAAAACATGCCCACCTGTTGTTTGTGGTAGTGAGCCTGCTGCTGTTCGCCGGTCGTTGGCTGACGGGCCTGCTGGGCGGTAACTGGCGTCGCTGGCGCTGGCTGCGCATCCTGCCCCATATCAACGACACCCTGCTGCTGAGTGCCGCCGTGGCCATGATGCTGCAGATCCACCGCTATCCCTTCGTCAACAGCAGCGTGCTCACCGCCAAGGTGCTGGCCCTGCTGCTCTACATCATACTCGGCCACAAGGCCCTGGCCCGGGGCCGCTCCCTGGCCGGCCTGGGTTGGGGCGCCGCCGCCCTGGCCTGCTTTGGCTATATCGCCGCCGTGGCGGTCACCAAGCAGATACTGCCCTGGGCCTAACCCCCTTGCATCCCAAATAACAAACGGCGCCGCGGCGCCGTTTTTGTTCCGCCCCAATAAATAACCCTGGGCGCCACCATCAAGACAATGCCGGGTATATGACTTCGCCAGTCCAGGCTGTTTATCCGTATCCCAAACAACGCTCTGCTCTGTATCAGACGGATCTCAGGAGTTTGCTAACCCTATCCCATCCCTTGCCGCTGACTGAGGAAAGCGCCGCGGCTCGGTCGCGAGGCAGGGAAGCCGAGCGAGTTATCGCCGTGTCGGGAACACGTCGATAACGACCGATAAGCCGAGGCGCTGGACGAGGGAACCCGAAGGGTCAGCGGGTAGGGATTGCCGGGGATTGCCAAGGGGGACGGCACAGTCCCCCTTGGCCCGCCACCGCCAAGCCGAACCATGAAAAAGCACAGAAGCGGGCAAGGGCGGGACGGACAACAGACGACTCGAAACAACCAGAGCCGATAAAAAGCACAGAGGTGATATACCCCTCACTTGAAACAGCCCCTTCTGGGGCTAACCACTCAGACCGGCACGCCCAGGATCACCTGGCTGGCCTTGAACAGCACGCTGGCTGGCTTGCCGGCGGCCAGCTGCATCTCGGCCACCGCCTCGTTGGTCACTACCGCCTTCACCTGGCTGCCGCCGGCGAGGGTCACCACCACCTCGCTGTTCACCGCACCGGGCACCACGGCGGCCACGCTGCCGCTTAAGTGATTGCGGGCACTGAAGCGCAGGCCGCTCTCGTCCGCCAGCACCATGATGCCGGGCGCCTTGACGAACGCCTTGGCCACCCCGCCCACCGCCAGACCCAGGGTCTTGACGCTGGTCTCGGTGACCACGGCCACGATAGTGTCGCCACCTTCGGTGGTCAGACTCACCTCGGCATGAACCGGGCCTTCGGTAATGGCACTGATTTTGCCTTCAAATACGTTACGGGCGCTGATGCTCATGATGAACTCCTTGTCAGAATGCTCGGTCGTCGTCTTGCCACGGGCCACGCTATATTGATAAAAACATAGCGAAATCAAATGGCTTCAACAGGAGACTACGCCTAGGCGCCATATGATTGCCAGCATAGCGGCCCAATGCCTCGGTTTTGCAGCAAAACCGTCAAACCCGTTATATAGGACACAACATGTCGACTAGCTCCCATTCCTCCCCCCGCCTGCTGGGGGAACTGAAACTCTGCACCGAGGTGGGCCCCTTTTTGGGGGACACCCGCATCCGCCTGCTGGAGGCCATCGACCGGCTGGGCTCCCTGAGCCAGGCCGCCAAGTCGTTGCCCCTCTCCTACCGCGCCGCCTGGGATGCCCTGGATGACATGAACAACCTGGCGGAGTCGCCCCTGGTGATCCGCACCACAGGCGGCAAGCAGGGCGGCGGCACCCAGCTCACCCCCTATGGCCGGCAGATAGTGGCGCTGTTTCGCGCCATGGAGGCGGAATACCAGCAGACCCTGGCCAAGTTGCAGCAGGCCCTGCCCAAGCCGGATCCCGCCGGCGGCACCTCGGACGTGCGGGATCTGCGTCGCCTGATCCGCCGCCTCTCTTTGAAGAGCAGCGCCCGCAACCAGTTCATCGGCACAGTGGTGGCCATGCGCACCGGCCCGGTGGACTTCGAGGTAAGCCTGGAGCTGGACGACCACCAACAGATCCACTCGGTGATCACCCGGGAGTCCGCCGAGAGCATGGGACTGCAGCTGGGCTGTGAGGTCTACGCCCTGATCAAGTCCCACTCTGTGCTGCTGGTGACCGAGCCCGGGCTGCGGCTGTCGCCGCGCAACCAGCTGTGGGGCGAGATCACCCGCATCCACAACGGGCCGGTGAACAGCGAGGTGGTGCTGGCCCTGCCCGGCGGCAAGCACCTGTGCGCCGTCATCACCCGGGAGAGCGTGGATCAGCTGGGGCTCACCGAAGGCATGGCCGCCTGCGGCGCCTTCAAGGCCTCGGCGGTGTTGTTGTGCAGTCAGGACTAAAGGAAATTCAGCACATGGATGTAGTACTCAGCGATAACCAACTGCAGGCCCTGCTGGCCGACGACGTGCCCTATGGCGATCTCACCAGCCAGTCTTTGCCCCTGAGCTCGGCCCCGGCCTGGATGCATTTTTACGCCCGGGCGGCCATGACCGTCTGCGGTACCGAAGAGGTAGCCCGCCTGTGTCAGCTGCTGGGCCTGAGCCCAGAGCTGCATGCCCCCTCCGGCCAGGTAGCCCCCCCCGGCACCCTGCTGCTGGCGGTACAGGGTGAGCCAGTCACCCTGCTCAAGCTGTGGAAGGCCAGCCAGATCCTGCTGGAATGGGCGGCTGGCCTGGCCAGCGCCACCGCCGAGATAGTGGCGGCCGCCGGTGGCGTGCCGGTGGCCTGCACCCGCAAGCAGACCCCGGGCAGCAAGGCCATGAGCGTCAAGGCGGTCCGGGCCGGTGGCGGCATCGTCCATCGCCTGGGGCTCTCCGAGAGCCTGCTCTTGTTCGCCGAACACCGGCAGTTCCTGGCCGAGGCGCCTGAGGTCACCCTGGCCCGGCTGGCCCGCCAGCACCCGGAGCAACGCCGCAGCGTGGAGGTGCACGATCTGGTCGACGCCCGCACCTGGATCGCCGCCGGCGCCGAGATGCTGCAGCTGGACAAGTTCTCCCCCAGCGAAGTGGTACAGTGCCTGGCCCTCTGCCAGGAGCTGGGCCGCCGACCGCTCATCGCCGCGGCGGGCGGGGTCAATGCCGGCAATGCCGGCGCCTATGCCGCCGCCGGTGCCGATCTGCTGGTGACCTCGGCCCCCTACTGGGCCAAGCCGCGGGATGTGCAGGTGCACTTCACCCCGGCCGCCGAGGCCGGCCTATGAGTCCGATGGACTGGCAGGCCCTGCTCATCACCCTGAAGATGGCGGTGCTGGCCACCAGCCTGTTGCTGCTGCTGGCCACCCCCCTGGCCTGGTGGCTGGCCACCACCGCCTCCCGCTGGCGGCCCGTTATCAGCACCCTCACCACCTTGCCCATGGTGCTGCCCCCCACGGTACTGGGCTTCTACCTGCTGATCCTGATGGGCCCGAGCGGCCCCCTGGGACGCCTCACCGAGGGGCTGGGACTGGGCACCCTGCCCTTCACCTTCACCGGTATCGTGCTGGGCAGCGTGGTGCACTCCCTGCCCTTCGTGGTCCAGCCGCTGCAGAACGCCTTCGCCGCCATCGGCCCCCGCCCCCTGGAGGTGGCCGCCACCCTGCGGGCCGGTCCCTGGGACACCTTTGTTTCCGTGGTGCTGCCCCTGGCCCGCCCGGGCTTCATCACCGCCGGGGTGCTGGGCTTCTGCCACGCCATCGGCGAGTTCGGCGTGGTGCTGATGATAGGCGGCAACATCCCCGGCAAGACCCGGGTGCTCTCCACCCAGATCTACAACCATGTGGAGGCGCTGGAATATGCTCAGGCCCACTGGCTGGCCGGCGGCATGGTGCTGTTTGCCGCCCTGGGGCTGCTGCTGATCTACGGCTTCGGCCAACCGCGCAACGGAGGCCGGCCATGAGTCAGATAGACGCGCAGTTTCGCGTGGTGCGGGACGGTTTCACCCTGGATGTGGCCCTGAGCCTGCCCGGCGAGGGGATCAGCGCCCTGTTCGGCCCCTCCGGCTCCGGCAAGACCAGCTGCCTGCGGGCCATCGCCGGCCTGGAGCAGCTGCCCGGCCGCCTGCAGGTGGGGGACGAGATCTGGCAGGACGACAGCCGCGGCCTGTTTGTACCGCCCCATCGGCGAGCCATCGGCTACGTGTTCCAGGAGGCCAGCCTGTTCCCCCACCTGAGCGTGCGGCAGAACCTGGATTACGGCCGCCGCCGGCTGGCCGCCGGTGTCCCCCGGGGCGATCTGGAAGAGACCGCCGAGCTGCTGGGCATACGTCCCCTGCTGGATCGGGCGCCCCACAGCCTCTCCGGCGGTGAGCGCCAGCGGGCCGCCATCGCCCGGGCCCTGCTGTGCGCCCCGCGCCTGCTGCTGATGGACGAGCCCCTGGCGGCGCTGGATCTCAAACGCAAGCAGGAGATCTTGCCCTACCTGGAGCGGCTGCATCAGGAGCTGGCCATCCCGGTGATCTACGTCAGCCATGCCCCGGACGAGGTGGCCCGATTGGCGGATCACCTGGTGCTGCTCAACCAGGGTAGCGTGGTGGCCAGCGGCCCCCTCACCGAGACACTGGCGCGGCTGGATCTGCCGCCGGCCTTCGCCGACGACGTGGGGGTGGTGTGGACCACCCGACTGGCCGGCCACGCCGATGACGGCCTCTCGCAGCTGACGGTACCCGGCGGCGAGCTGTGGGTGGCCCAGCGCCGCGAAGCCCTGGGGACGACCCTGCGCTGCCGCATCCATGCCCGGGACGTGAGCCTCTCCCTGACCCGGGCGGCGGACTCCAGCATCCTCAACCTGCTGCCCGCCACAGTGACAGCCCTGGCACCGGCGGACACGCCGGGCCATGTGCTGGTACGGCTGGCCCTGGGACCCACCCCCCTACTGGCGCGCATCACGGCCCGTTCCGCCCACCAGCTGGCCCTCGCCCCGGGCATGGCGCTGTGGGCCCAGATCAAGGCGGTAGCCCTGCTGTAGCGGCGGATCCACGCCACACAAAATGGCGCCATAAGGCGCCATTTTTTATGTTCCCGGCCCAGCCCCGCGGCCGGCCGGCTCATGACGCAGGCCTGTCGGTTGTGGGGCGCATGTGACAAACCCCTCACTTTCGTTGTGCATTCGACAACACAACGAATTGACGAGCCAGACAAGACACGGAAATCTTGGGCGCAGCATGAGGTAATGTATTTATTAATCAATGGATTACGAGGTTATCATGGATTAAGTTCAGGACCGTACAGTTCGGGCATAGCTTATGCAGCCACATGCATTGTGCAGTGAGGCACATAACGACAAGAAGGACTTCCCATGCAACGCCTGCTTTTTGTTCTGCTGCTGTGGTGGGGCCAGGCCCAGGCCGCCGAGGCCCTGGTGGCGGTGGCCGCCGGCTTCAAACCGGCAATGGAGCCCATACTCCAGCGCTTCAGCGCCGAGACAGGTCACCAGATCACCGTCAGCTACGGCGCCGTGGGCCAGCTGTATGCCCAGATCAAGAACGGTGCCCCCTTCGACCTGCTGCTGAGCGCCGACAGCCTGGTGCCGGCCAAGCTGGCGGACGACGGCCTGGGGGTGGCGGACAGCCGCCTCACCTACGCCAGGAGCGAGCTGGTGCTCTACTCCACCGATCCCAGCCTGGTGGACAAGGAGGGGGCCGTGCTGAAGACGGGTCACTTCGCCCACCTGGCCCTGCCCAACCCCAAGGTGGCGGTCCATGGCACCGCCGCCATGGCGGTGCTGGCCAAGCTGGGCCTGGCCGAGCAACTGGCCCCCAAGCTGGTGGAAGGCGGCAACATCTTGCAGACCTTCCAGCAGATCCAGACCGGCAACGCCGAGCTGGGCTTCGTCAGCCTGTCCCTCATCTATAACCAGGGCCACTATGCCCCCGGCTCCTACTGGCGGGTGCCGGCCAGCCTGCACGCCCCCTTGGAGCAGCAGGCCATACTGCTGAGCCGCGGCGCCGACAACGCCGCCGCCCAGGATCTATTGCACTACCTGCAGACCCCGGCGGCCCGCGCCATCATGCAGGAACACGGTTATCTCATCTGATTGGTTCACAACGATTTTTTATTATCAACAAGGAGTGTCACATGCGTACATTGCGTCAGCTCGTTACCCTCGGCCTGCTGTGCCTGAGCCTGCCCACCCTGGCGGAACAGGTCCAGGTGGCGGTCGCCGCCAACTTCGTCGCCCCCATGCAGGCCATCGCCAGCCAGTTCAAGGCCGCCACCGGCCATGAGGCTGTGGTGGTCTCCGGCTCCACCGGCAAGCTGTTTGCCCAGGTGCAAAACGGCGCCCCCTTCGAGGTGTTTGTCAGCGCCGACAGCAAGACCCCCAAGAAGCTGGCCGCCGCCAACCTGGCCCTGGCCGACAGCCAGTTCACCTACGCCAAGGGCAAGCTGGCACTCTGGTCCCCCAAGGCGGACGCGGTGAAGGATGAATCGGCCCTCAAGGGCGACTTCGCCCACCTGGCAGTGGCCAACCCCAAGACAGCCCCCTACGGCGGCGCCGCCATGGAGGTGCTGGCCAAGCTGGGGCTGACCGACGCGGTCAGCGGCAAGATCGTCGAGGGTGAGAATATCGGCCAAACCTACCAGTACGTGGCCAGCGGCAACGCCGAGCTGGGCTTCGTGGCCCTGTCCCAGGTCTACAAGGACGGTCAGCTCAGCCAGGGTTCCGCCTGGATAGTGCCCACCGATCTCTACAGCCCCCTCACCCAGGACGCCATCCTGCTCAAAAAAGGGCAAGACAACCCCGCCGCCACCGCCCTGCTGGCCTTCCTCAAGGGGGAGCAGGCCAAGGCCATCATCCAACAGTACGGCTACATGCTCTGACGATAACCCGGCCACCGGCAGGACGCCGGTGGCCATCTTGATGTAACCCTCCAACAAGGAATCCACATGAAAAAAATCATTGCAGTGGCCCTGCTGACAGCGGCCACCGGAGACGTCTACGCGGTTTCTGTGCTCAACACCCCGGAAGGGACCCTGGATCTCACCGGCCGAGCCTACGCCGGCCACTTCTTCGGCGACGATCGGGCCAGCGAGTTTTACGGCTCCAACACCTGGTTTCGCTTCGGCGCCCAGGGCAAGGCCAAGATCAGCGACAGCCTCAGCGCCCTGGGCACCTACGAGGCCCAGCTGAACATAGGCAACAAGAAGGGCACCACGGTGGAGAGCGAGAGCGACAGCAGCCTCAACACCCGCTTCGCCTTCGGCGGTGTCACCGGCGCCTGGGGCACCCTCACCTACGGCCGGCAGAACGGCGCCGCCATCCTCACCACCGCCTGGACCGACGTGGCCGTCACCGATGGCTATGGTAACCATGGCGTGGGGGAAGGGGTGGACAAGTTCGGCACCAAGCGGGCCTCCGACGTGCTCAACTACGTCGTCAGCCTGGGTCAGGCCAAACTGGATCTGGACTATAAGCTGCGCACCACCAAGGACAGCTACGATGAGGACAGCGACAGCTATGGCGACACCGACAACAGCGCCCTGGGGGCCGCCATCACCTACGATCTGCTGTCCAGCCTGAGCCTGGGCACCAGCTACACCCTGGGTCAGCAGGGCGACGAGGCCGATGCCAAGCTGTGGATCCTGGGGGCCAAGTACGACGACGGCGCCCTCTACGCCGCCTTCAACTACGGCAAGGGCTCGGACTGGTACAAGGTGGGCTATGACCACGACGGCTACGAAGCCGCCCTGGGCTACAAGTTCGCAAACAAGATCAGCCTGATGACCCTGTGGAACATGATGGACGTCAGCCACAGCGGCGGCAGCTTCCACCCGGTGGACTATGTCACCCTGGGAGCCAAGTACCAGTTCAACCGTCAGCTTAGCGTGGCCGCCGAATACCGCCTCAACAACCGCGGGGCGGAGGATCAGTTCAAGGACGTCAGCGGTCAGCTCACCGACGCCAAGGACGACATGCAACTGGCCATGCGCTACGACTTTTAAGACCAGCCGCAATATCCGTGATCAGCAGGGGGCGCCAGCCCCCTTTCTTATTGCGACGCTCTGCGCCACTAAAACCTCGCCCGCCATCACCCCGCCGGGGGCGGGCGAGCCGCTACACTGAGCCTCGGTTTATCTCAGCCCAACCGGAGTCGCCATGAAGATAGTGATCGCCCCCGATGCCTTTAAGGAGAGCCTGGCGGCGCCGGCGGTGGCCCGGGCCATCGCCGCGGGCTTTGCCCAGGTGTTGCCCCAGGCCCAGTACCTGCTGCGGCCCCTGGCCGACGGCGGCGAGGGCACGGTGGAGGCCCTGGTGGCGGCCAGTGGTGGCGAACTCAGAGAGGCGGTGGTGACGGGGCCCCTGGGGGAGCCGGTGACCGCCGTCTTCGGCCTGCTGGGCGGCGGACGCTGCGCCGTCATGGAGATGGCGGCCGCCTCCGGCCTGCCTCTGGTGCCGCTGGCCCGGCGCAATCCCTTGCTCACCACCAGCTACGGCACAGGTGAGCTGATCCGCCAGGCCCTGGATCTGGGAGTGAGCCGACTCATCCTGGGCATCGGCGGCAGCGCCACCAACGACGGCGGCGCAGGCCTGATCCAGGCCCTGGGCGGCCGGCTGCTGGACGACGAGGGGGCCAGCCTGGGGCCTGGCGGCGGCGCCTTGGCCGACCTGGCCAGCATCGACCTGAGCGGGCTGGATCCCCGGCTGGCGACGCTGGATCTGCAGGTGGCCTGCGACGTGGATAACCCCTTGTGCGGCCCGCAAGGGGCCTCCCAGGTGTTCGGCCCGCAGAAGGGCGCCACGCCGGAGATGGTGGCCCAGCTGGATGCCAACCTGGCCCACTACGCCGCCTGCATCGGCTCCCAGCTGGGCCGGGAGGTGACACTGCTGCCCGGCGCCGGTGCCGCCGGCGGCATGGGAGCGGCCCTGGCGGGCCTGCTGGGCGCGCAGCTGACACCCGGCATCGAGCTGGTGCTGCAGGCCCTGGAGATGGATGAGGTGCTGGAGGGGGCGGATCTGGTGATCACCGGCGAAGGACGACTGGATGGCCAGACCCTGTACGGCAAGGTGCCCCTGGGCGTCGCCCGTCTGGCCCGGGCCAAGGGGGTGCCGGTCATCGCCCTGGCGGGCTGCCTGGGACCGGGCCACCAGGCCCTCTATGCCGAGGGCATAGCCGCACTGTTTGCCATAGTGGACAGACCCATGGAGCTGGCCGAGGCGCTGCTCTGCGCCGAAGAAAACCTCAGGCGCACCGCTCGTAATCTGGCCGCCGTCTGGGCGTTAGGCCGCTGAGCCCGGCCTAACCCTCGGCCTGCAAGAAGGCCAGCAGGGCTCGCACCAGGGGCGGCTGGCGTTCGTCCGGCCAGCTCACCAGGCTGAAGGTGCGGGTCAGGGGCAGAGGCGTCGCCAGCAGGCACAGCTCGCCCCGCGCCACCTCCTGGGCCACCGACAGCTCCGACAGGCAGCCGATCCCCAGCCCCGCCTTCACCGACTGCTTGATGGCCTCCTGACGGTTGAGGGCCAGGGCCACCGTCAACGGCAGCCCCAGCTTGGCCGCCGCATCGTCCAGCACCCGCCGGGTGCCGGACCCCTCCTCCCGCACCACCCAGCGAGCCTGGGCCAGCTCCGCCAGGCCGATCGCCGCCTGATTGGCCAGGGGGTGATCCGGCCGGCAGAACACCGCCAGCCGGTCGGTGCGCCAGGGGGTTAGCTGCAGCTGGCTGTGCCGGGCCGGCCCCTCGATAAGCCCCATATGGGCCCAGCCCTGTTCCAGCTCGCGGATCACCCCGGCGGTATTGCTGATGCGCACCGCCGGTTCCACCGCAGGATGCTGTTCCAGGAAGCGGGCCAGCAGCCAGGGCAGCAAGTAGCTGGCGATGGTGACGCTGGCCGCCAGGCGCAAGGGGCCGCCCATGGCCGCGCCGCTGGGATCCCCCAGGCCATCCGCCAGGGCCAGCAGCTGCTGCACCCGGGGCAGCACCGCCTGGGCCGCCTCAGACGGCACCAGCTCCCGTCCCACCCGGTGAAACAGGTCATAGCCCAGGCCGCTTTCCAGCTCCTTGATGGCCTGGCTGGCCGCCGACTGGCTGATGGCCTGCTCGCCCGCCGCCCGGGTCAGGGTGCCCAGGCGGGCGATGGCCTCGAACAGCCGCAGTTGGCGCAGGGTCAGGTTTATCATTCGATTTACCTAATGATCTACTTAAGAAGCATCCATTTTACTTAAGTTCTTGGCGCCAGGAAAATCCCCTCATCTTATTGTGGAGTCTGTGCCATGAACCTCTATCTGCTGCTGCCCCTTATCTCTCTGGCCGCCCTGGGGCTGGCCAAGGTGCCCGCCGTCGCCCAGCTGGGCTTGAGCGCCCTGCCCCTGGCCATCGTCCTGGGGATCGCCGCCGGCCACCTGCTGCGCCGCACCCCCTCCGCCGGCGAGGAGGCCTTCAGCCGCTTCAGCCAGCAGAAGCTGCTGCGCCTGGGCATCATCCTCTTCGGCTTCGGCCTCAACTTTCACCAGCTGGTGGCGGTGGGCTGGCAGGCCCTGGTGGTGGACGCCATCGTGGTGAGTACCATCTTCCTGGTGGGCACCTGGGTGGGGATCCGCCTGCTCAAGCTGGAGCCGGATCTGGCCATGCTCACCTCGGTGGGCAGCGCCATCTGCGGTGCGGCGGCCATCATGGCGGCGGAGTCGGTGATCAAACCCAAGCAGCGGGACATTACTGTGGCGGTGGCGACCGTGGTGCTGTTCGGTACCCTGGCCATGTTCACCCACCCCTACCTCTACCACTTTCTGCACCTGAGTCAGGGCCAGTACGGCATCTACATCGGCAGCACCATCCACGAGGTGGCCCAGGCGGTGGCGGCCGGCCAGTCGGTGGGGGGCGAGGCGCTGCAGAACGCCGTGATCGTCAAGCTGATCCGGGTGATGATGCTGGCCCCCTTCATCATGCTGCTGAGCGCCTACCTGAGCCGCCGTCAGGGCGAGCCGGACGGTCAGCGCGCCCGCCTCACCATTCCCTGGTTCGTGCTGGGCTTCATCCTGGCCGCCGGCATCAACACCTGGGTGACCATGCCCGCCACCCTGCACCAGGGGCTGGGCATCGCCAGCCAGCTGACCCTGGCCATGGCCATGGCCGCCCTGGGGCTGCACACCCGCTGGCAGACCCTCAAGGCCGCCGGGGTCAAGCCCCTGCTGCTGGCCGCCGGCCTGTTTGTGCTGCTGATGGTGGGCGGCTACGGCCTCAACCGGCTGTTGATCGGCTAAGAAAAAAGGGGGCGTAGCCCCCTTCCTTGATTTCTGATGGGTCAATAATTGCCTTTAGTTAAACCAACCGCTGGCTTCTTCCTCTCTGGCCTTTCCTTCACTACTGAGTAAGTCTCGTGTCCCAGTCGCCACATCCCGCGTCGCGTCTGCCTCTGACTGAATAACATCGGTCCGCGCACTCTCACGCTTGAGCTCCTGATCGATATAATCGTCTTCACGGCCAACACGCTTTTTCATGCGTTCCAGTTCAAGTTGGGCCTTCATCAACTCCAGTTCACGCAGCTTATCTTCATAATCTTGCGCTCGCTTTTTATCGGTACGGCGCTCTTGCTCTTTCGCCTGAGCCACTGCAGCTTGTTGCGCTGCTTTCGCCTTTTTCGCTGCGGCGGCAGCCGATATCTGACGTTTACGTTCGGCTGCTGCAGCCTTGGCAGCCTTCTGACGAGCCATCTCATCAGCGGCCTGCTTAGCCGCCTCGCGAGCCTGACCATCTTGCTCCGCCTGAGCCACCGCCATCAATTGCGCTTGCAGGTCATCCGCCTGTGCCGGAACCGCCAGCAACACAGCCATGGCAGCCAAGGTTGCGTTTATGTGTTTTTTCATGGTGTTTCCTTACTCAATACACTGAAAAGCACAATATCAATGCACTCATCAGGCATCAGTCTTAGGACAGGTTGCGTTGGGTTGAATCCGGGTTTCATCCGCACCAGTGGACACCATCAAGGCAATGCCAGGCTGGAACTCACAATTGCGCCCAACCTGAGTAGAGGTATAAACCTTGTTATTTTCGCTATATGCCAAGGTGACCCCCTCTACCATGATCTTGTCATCCACCATACCGGCAGCGGCATTCCCCAACGCGCCACCGGCGACCCCGCCAGCTACGGTACCAGCAGCAGACTGACCAGAACCCACGTTATAACCAACGGCCGCACCGGCTACCGCACCGAGCAAAGTTCCAAGGGTGGATGCCGATTTTTTGGCTTTGGTATTATCCACGGCCACCTTCGCCGGCATAACAGAAATAATTTTGACCGTCTTGGCTTCCTGCTTCTGATTGACTTGAGTCACCGTATAAGCGTTGGCTTCGTATTCGCTTCCCGTAGATTGGCACCCACCCAACAACAGCGCTAACAATGCGGCAGCGGCACCAGCTTTAATATTATTGTCCATTGTTTTCTAATCCTCATGCGGTATAAACACTCAGTTGAGTAAAAATAAACATCGTAAAGCAAAGTGACCCCTGCGCAGTTTTTAGGTTCCATCCCCTAGCACTACTTTGTGTAAATGTAGAGTCTTTACTTAACGAAAACTGAATATCGTATCGATACCCGCATGGAAAAATGATTTATATCAACAAATAAGCCAAACAGATCAATAAGTGACCAATAACGATTTATTTTTATAACGCTTGTCACGCTATAGGGCACATCCTCACGACAAGAAAAACGATCTGTATTTTTCATGTGAATTGCATTGCAAAGCAGTATTCATGTCGGCACATATCGGTTTGATTAAATTGTCCGGCATTGACTATTAGGCGAGCTGCCTGTCATCCCCGACGCGGAAAATATCAGCAATTGCCTTTATAACAGATTTACCTTCTTTAAGATCAACTTCATATTACCACCTTCAGGGCTTTATTCTGCCCTCAAACGGCCTTGTTGCCTAAATCAGGGAACTATCTGCCTCAGCGGTGATCTGATCGCTTAGAGCAACCAGACAGAGCGCCAGATGGGCAAGTCCAAGCACAAGATCAGCAACTGGAAACAGTACAACCAAGCCCTAGTGCAACGTGGTTCGTTGACCGTCTGGATGGATGCGCAAGCCATCCAACAATGGCATTGTCAGACCCATCATGGCCGCCGAGGGCGGGGATTCCATTACAGCGACACCGCCATTGAGACTGCGCTGATGTTCAAGGGAGTATTCAAGCTACCGCTGCGTGCCTTGGAGGGCTTCATCAACTCGCTGTTCAAGCTGATGAAGGTGCCCTTACAGTCGCCGGATTACAGCTGCATCAGCAAGCGCGCCAAGACGGTCGAAATCAAGTACCGCCTACCGAGCCAAGGCCCGGTTGCCCACTTGGTCATTGATGCCACCGGGCTCAAGGTCTATGGCGAGGGCGAATGGAAAATTCGCAAGCACGGTAAGGAGAAGCGCCGAGTCTGGCGCAAACTTCACCTGGCCGTAGATGCGGCGACCCATGCTGTCGTCGCAGCCGAAGTCAGCTTGGAAACCGTGGCGGATAACGAGGTGCTGCCGACGCTGCTCAATCCGCTGCGACGCAAGATTGAGCAAGTCAGTGCCGATGGCGCTTATGACACCAGAGCCTGCCATGCGTTGCTGCAAAAGAAGGGCGCCAAGGCCAGCATCCCACCAAGAAAGAATGCCGGGTTCTGGGAGGATGGTCATCCCCGCAACGAGGCGGTTACTGCGCTCAAGGCCGGTGAACTGAAGCAATGGAAAAGGGACTCCGGTTATCACCAGCGCTCAAAGGCTGAAACGGCCATGTATCGCTTCAAGCAACTCATCAGACCGAAGCTGAGCCTGCGCAGCTACAACGCCCAGGTGGGTGAGATCCTGGCCGGGGTGAAAGTCATGAACAAGGTCATAGGGCTTGGTATGCCTGTTCGTCAGCCGCTCAACTAAGCAACAGCCGTGGGTTGGGGCACGGCTGTCCCAGCCATGGATTTGATCAACAAGGCCGATTGTATCTTGCACCTATAACCCGGATAGCAATCGTTCGAGCTTGGCCAGCATCTGATCTATCTCCGCCAGGCTGACATCCAGGGGCGGACGGAAGCGGATGCTGGACTGGCCGGCCCCCAGCAGCAAGAGATCTTCGCACTCCAGGGCCCGTTCGATGAGCCGGCCCTTGTCTTCGGGGCGGGTCAGGCTGAAGCCCTGGTACAGCCCCAGGCCCCGCACGTTGCCGATGCGCTCCGGATAGCGGGCCACCAGGACCTTGAGGCCGGCCACCAGGTGCGCCGCCTTGTCCGGCACCGCCGCCAGCAGGGCCTCGCGCTCCACTATGTGCCACTCTTGCACAAAGCGCACCATGTCGGCCAGAGTGCCGCCCCAGGTTGAGTCAAGCACCCCCACGTCCTGCATGGACTGCTGCATGTAGAGGATGCCGTTGCCGAACTTCTTGGCGGTGGCCACCGCCTGGGGCGGGTACGGGATGTCAAACAGATCGATGCAGAACACGGCGCCGCACTGGCCACCGGCGGTCTGCACCTCATCCAGCCCCCAGCTGATCCCGTGCTCATGGCACAGCGCGGACAGGGCGCGGTAGAAGCGCGGTGCCGCCAGCCGGTGGCCCCCCGCCCCCTGCAAGGGCTCGAGGATGAGGCCGGCGATCTCGTCGCCATAGTCCCACAGATAGCCTTGAAGCCGCGCCAGGCAGTCGTCGATGGCCGCCTCGTTGTCCGCGTCACTTAAGCGGTCGTCCCAGGCGGGGAACGGCAGCTGCAGGTTGCCCTGGGTCAGGCCGTGGTAGTCCCTGGTGGCCAGGGGATCGTTGCTCAGCTGGGTGACGTTGAGGGCGAACACGGTGCGGCCGTGGAAGGCCTGATCGAAGTAGACGAAGCGCCGCGCCCCCACCGCCTTGCCTTGGCCGTGCAGCTTCTGCTGATGCAGGTTGATGAAGTACTTCATCATGTTCTCCACCGCCTCGGCACCTGAGTTCACCACGTACACCTCCACCGGCTTGTCCGCCAGGCAGCGGGGGGCCAGACGGTGCAGCAGCCGGTAGTAGGCCAGGCACTCCGGGGTGAGAAAGTCGGGGTTGGCCATCTTGTTGTTGGCCGCCAGCAGCAGGCGGGCCTGGTAGTCCGGCTCAGACAGGCCCGGGTGGTTGTAGCCCAGCAGCCGGGCGCCGTACAGGCCGCACCAGTCCATGAGGCGCTGGCCATCCACGGTGGCCAGCCAGATGCCGCGGCTGGCCGCCAGATCCACCACGAAGGGCTTGGGTTCGGCGATGACGTAACGGGCCAGCTCGTCCAGCATGGCCTGACTGTGGGGGGCGGGGTAACGCATGGGAAGGTCCTAGATGAATGACAGTGGATCCTGCCAACCTAGCAAACAATGTTGGCGCCTTTATCGGCCTCAGATCCCATTTGCTTGCCAAATCCCCGGATCCGAGCGCCGCTTGCAGCACATCCAAGCAAGATGCAAGCCAGGGGCTGTGAGACAAGCCTCCACGAGGAGGGGCCGGATGGGTTTGGTTTTCTCTTGAGCCGTTCCGCCCTTGCGGCCCCCGGATGATTGCCCACCTCCCGCCAGACGGGTGACTAAAAAGACTCGCCGCCACTCGGGCCACCACGGGCCAATCCCGGCGCCTCACCACTGGATGGCGTAGCCGTTGGCCGACAGCTTGCCGTTCACCACTCGCAGCCGGCTGTTGAGCACCCCCTGGCGGTCGGTGACATAGCCGGCATCCCGCATGGCCAGCAGGGTGTCGGCATCCGTCACCATGGGCGCCAGGCTGGCATCCGCCTCCAGCTCCAGCACCCCCTGCAGCAGGGAGCGGAAGGAGGCGATGTCGGTGAGGGAGGCCATGTCGAAGGGCCGGGAGGTGAACTCGCCGCTGGCCTGCAGCCGGCCGTTGTCCAGCTGTAGATGGAAGGGCTCCAGGTGCAGCTGGAAGCCGGAACGGGTCACCCGGTTGAGGGCCGCCAGCCAGACCGGCCGCCGGTCGAAGCGGGTCAGGGCGCTTTGCAGCAGCGCCTGATAACCCTGCACGTCTATGCCCCCCAGGGCCAGCCCTAGATCCAGCTGCTCCAGGGTGTAGCGCCGACTGCCCTGCTGCCACTGGCCGGCCGCCAGCCGCCCCTGGCCGTGGAGATCCACCACCGACTGCAGGCCGTGCTTGTTGGCGGAAAGGCCGAAGGCGAAATCCACCCCGGCCAGCTCCAGCCGTTCATCGTCCCCTAAGCGCAGCAGTTGGGCCAGCTGGCTGGCGCACTGGGTCAGCCGCCACGCGTCCCCTTGCTGCGCCAGGGCCAGTTGCCCCTGCCACTGGGCCAGGTGCAGCCGCTCGCCCCCCTGCTCCAGCCCCAGCTCCGCCAGCTGCCAGGCCAGTTGCCGACCGGTCTTGCCGTCCGGCTGCCAGTCCAGCGCCAGGCTATCCAGGGTCAGGGCACCGTCCGCCAGCTGCAGGCGACCGCCGGGCCAGCTGAGGGCCAGCCGGCCATCCTGGCCCCAGCCCTCTCCCCAGCTTAGGCGCGGCTCCTGGATCCGCAGCAGCCCCTGCTCCCGCAGCTGTCCCAAGGTGCCCCGGGTGACCTGCAGACGGGCCAGATGGCGCACCCGGCCGGGCAGCACCCAGCTGTCGATGGTCACATACAGCTCCACTGGGCCCAGCTGGGCCAGTCGCTCGTTGAGATCCGGCTCCGACGGCAGCCCCAGCAGGGTGGGCAGGGCACCGCCGTCCAGCAGGGAGAGGTGCAGCTCGCCGCGCTGATGGAACAGGCCGCTGTCGAGATTCAGCCAGGTGGCGCCGCTGCGGGCCGGGGCGTTGAGCCGGCTCAGCCACTGGCTCCGGGCCGCCGTCAGCTGCTGCCCCGTGTAGAGGGTGGCCAGCAAAAACAGCAGGCCCGCGCCCAGCAGGCCGGCCAGCAGGCGGCCGTGTCGTTTCAACAATGTGTTCATCGCATCCATGCCAAAAGAGTCCCTGTTTGGGAGGCGCCAAGAATGCGGCAAGGGGATGACAGTTTGATGAATTCGGCCAAGGAAGAGCGATGAGGCCGGAACGCGGGCAGGCAGAAACGACAGGGCCCGCGTGACGGGCCCTTAGGATCAATGGTGCAGTTGCTGGGTCACCTGGCTGATGGCGGCCTCCAGGGCCTGGGCATCCTGCTGTATGGTGCTGATGACGCCACCGGCCTGTTGCACCAGGGAAACCCCCTGCTCGGCCCGGCTGCGGTTGTCCTCCATGCCGGTCACCGCCGCCTGGGTCAGGGCGTGATTGTTCTTCACCACCTGGACGATTTCCTCGGTGGCTCGGCTAGTGTGGGCCGCCAGGTTGCGCACCTCGTCGGCCACCACGGCAAAGCCGCGGCCCAGCTCCCCGGCCCGCGCCGCCTCGATGGCGGCATTGAGCGCCAGCAGGTTGGTCTGATCGGCGATGCCGCGGATGGTGCCCACTATGTTGTTGATCTGATCCGACTGCTTATGCAGGGCCAGGATCTGGCCGCGGGTCTGCTCCAGCTCGGCGGCGATGGTCTCCATCATGGCCACACTCTGGCTCACCACCTGGCTCCCCTGCTCGGCGCTCTGGCTGGTCTGGCGGGCCGAGTCATAGGCCTGCTGGGCCGCCTCCCGCTCCCGCAGATTGTCCTCCACCTGCGCGGTCACCTCGCTGGCAAACTTCACCACCTGGCTGACCTTGCCCGCCGCATCAAATACCGGGTTATAGGTGGCCCGCAGCCAGACCACCCGGCCTTGCTTGTCCAGCCGCTCGAACAGGCCGGCGACGTACTCGCCGCGCCGCAGCCGCTGCCAGAACTGCTCGTACTCGGCGCTGGCCAGCAGCTCGGCGGTGCAGAACAGGCGGTGGGACTGACCCTTGATCTCCTCCTGGCGGTAGCCCATGGCCTGCAGGAAGTTGTCGTTGGCCTGCAGTACCTCACCGGTGGGGCTGAAGCTGATCACCGCCATGGAGCGGTTGATGGCGCTCACCAGAGCCTGCTGGTACTGGGCGGTCTCGATGCGCTCCGTGATGTTAGAGGCCAGCTTGAGGATGCGCACCACCCGGCCCTCGTCGTCCTTCACCGGGATATAGCTGGCCTCCAGCCATACCGCCTCGCCACTGCGGGTCAGCCGCTGGAACTTGTCGGTGAAGCTCTCACCCCGGGCCAGCCGCTGCCAGAACTGCTGGTAGGCGGCGCTGGCCGCATACTCCGGCAGGCAGAAGAGTTTGTGATGCTTGCCCAGCAGATCCGCTTGGTCATAGCCCATCAGCGCCAGGAAGCGGTCGTTGGCGGCGACGATCTCCCCCTGGGGGCTGAATTCGATGCAGGCCATGGCCTGCCGGATACCCGCCAGGCTGGCGGCCAGCTGATTGCGCTCCTGACGCAGCTGCTGCAGCTGAGTTTTGAGGCGTTTGATACCGAACATGACTCCTCCTGTAACCTGGCAGGCACCGTCGCTGGAGCCCACGCCAAAGATGCCCATAGAATGACACAATTCCCGGTCCATGGCTGCCTTTAGCGCGCGCCAAAGGCGGCGGTTACCCGCGATCCCCCCTCATGAGGCCACCAGCTGCAGATCCAGCCACACCAGGCGGTGATCCGAGCTACGGGAACCCCGCTGGCGGCCGCGCTCATCGGCGATCCACGCCCAGCCCGGCTCGTCCGGCGCAGGCCAGAATACACCGCCGTCCAGCACGCGGATATCGGCGCTGGGCAGCACATAGTCGAGGCGCAGCGGCAGTATGTGGGTCCAGGTGGCGGGCTCCCCCACCCGCCAGATGGGGTGCTGCTGCCCGGCATAGTGCAGGGCGCCGCGGGATCTGGGCACCTGTTCCCCCAGGGCCGCCGCGGCATTGAGTCTGGGGTGGCGCAGCAGCCCCAGGATGGCGGCCTTGTTGCCCTCGCCCGCCGCCGGATCGTTGTTGAGATCCCCCAGCAGCACGAAAGACGCCCCTGCCGCCAGGCCGCCGCGACCGCCCTGGTCATCCACCAGCCAAGGAGCGTCATCCAGGTAGTGCTGCCACAGGCGAATCTCGTCGGCGTTGCGCAGCCAGTTGCGCCGCTCGGCGCCGTCAAACACCGGCGGAGTGGGATGGGAGAGCAGCAGATGCAGCACCCGCTCCCCCACCTGCACCGGCAGGTCCAGGTGATTCTTGGAGGAGAGGGGCAGGAGGGCGCGGGCTGCCGGGCTGTAGTAATCCGCTAGTCCCGTGCCGGGTTCGGCATCCGGCAGCCGGGCGCCGGGGATAGCAGCCCAGGGCAGACGGGCGAAGCTGCGCACCCGTTCCACCAGCAAGGGATAGGCCGACAGCAGCACCATGGCGTACTGGCCGGGGAAGTCGCCAAACCCCAGACCGTCGCCGGGCAGGCTGAGCCGGCCATCGCCATCCAGATCGACGGGCGCCAGCTGCCCCGTGTTGCAGGGCACCAGATAGCGGTAGGGATAGACCAGCGGGCCGCCCTGTTCGTCGCTCACCGCCAGGTAGTGCTGACAGAAGTGATCCAGCGCCTCGGTCTCGCCGTCCTGGTCAAACTCGTTGAGCAGCAGCAGATCCGGGCGCACCCGGCGCACCATGGCCGCCACCCGCCGGATCTGGGGTGCACCGGCGTGCAGATCGGCGAGCAACTGGCCGGCCCTGGGCCGGCTGAGGCTGATGTTGAAGCTGGCGACCCGCAGGGGCATGAGTTAGCGGCTGGCCCCCGCCAAGGTGACCCCGGCCGCCATGAACAGGCTGCCGAACACCCGGTTCTGCAGGCGCTGACGGGCCGGCGTGGTGATGATCCGCATCAGGGGCACCGCCAGGGTGGCATAGCCCACCATCACCAGGGCATCCACCAGCAGGCAGGTGACCCCCAGGATCAGGCACTGGGACCAGAGGGGATAGTCGGTGTGGATGAACTGGGGGAACAGGGCCACCAGAAACAGGATGGTCTTGGGGTTGGTGAGGTTCACCAGCACCGCCGGCCAAAACAGCATGGGCTTGGTGGAACCAGCCTTCACCGCCTGCACCGGGGCGCGCCACTGCTTCCAGCCCAGCCAGACGAGGTAGGCCGCGCCGCACCACTTGATGATCTCGAACAGCAGCAGGGAGCGAGCCAGCAGGGCGCCCAGCCCCACCCCGGCCAGCAACAGGTGACACAAGAGCCCCAGCTGCAGGCCGGCGATGGACGGCAGGGCGCTGCGCACCCCGTGGCGCACCACTGTGCCCATGGTGTTGAGGGCGCCGGCGCCGGGGAACAGGCTGAACAACAGGGTGGTCGCCAGGAAGGCCAGCCAGACACTCAGACTCATGATGGGCTCCTCAAGCCAGGGCAAAGCCCAGGGCCAACAGCAGATTGAAGAAGAAGCTGCCCAGGGCGGTGGCCTTCAACTGGCCATTGAGCACCCCGGGATCCCGACTATGCTGCACCACCCAGGTCACCCGCAGCAAGGGGCCATAGGCCAACAGGCACAAGGCCGGCCAGGGCGAGGGTTCGAACAGGCCGATGAAGGCCGCCACACAGACCCCGGCCCCCAGGATCAGCAGCCAGTGGTAGCGGCGGGCCCGCTCCTCCCCCAGCCGCACCGCCAGGGTGCGCTTGCCGCTGGCCTGATCCGTGGCCAGATCCCGGATGTTGTTGATGTTGAGCACGGCGGTGGCCAGCAGGCCGCAGCCGGTGGCGGGCAGCAGCAGGGGCCAGCTCAGGTGGCGGGTGAACAGGTAAAACGACCCCACCACCCCCAGCAGGCCGAAGAACAGGAACACGGAGAGATCCCCCAGCCCGCGGTAGCCGTAGGGGCGCCGCCCCACCGTGTAGGTCACCGCCGCCACCAGGGCCAGGGCGCCGAAGCCGATGAAGGCGAAGAAGGCCGGCCAGTCGTCGGCAAAGGCCCGCCACAAGAGGGCCAGACCGCTCACCACCGCCAGGCCGCCGGTGGCCAACATGCCACGGCGCATCTGCTGCCGGCTGATGAGGCCGCTCACCACGGCGCGAGTGGGACCCACCCGGTCGGCGTTGTCGGCACCGGAGACGGCATCGCCATAGTCGTTGGCCAGGTTGGAGAGGATCTGCAGCAGGATGGCGGTGAGCAGGGTCAGGCCGAACAGGGGCCAGTCGAAGGCGCCGGCCTGGGCCGCCAACCCGCCCCCCAGCAGCACGGAGGCACAGGCCAGGGGCAGGGTGCGCAGGCGGGCGGCCAGCACCCAGGCGCCAATCGAGGATGAAGTCATCAGCAGGGAGGCTCCGTCAGGATCAAGATCGTTTACCCTCCCGTCGCCACGCCCTATACTGGGCCCCATTCAAGCCGGCCCGGGAGGGGACAGCGTAGGGGCTGTACTATACCGGATGCTGGTCTCTTTTGGCAGTTCCGGCGCCCTCGCCAGCCCGGTCAAAGACTCTGGATAGCAACCCCCATGCTGGCCCACACCCCCTTGCTGTTGCAGCTCGACACCCTGTCCGCCGATCCCCGTACCGGCTTCCTGCGTCTGCGTCATGCCGCCGACGTCACCTCCATGCCCGGCTGGCTCAAGGGCCAGACCCTGTACCCGCAGATCTACTGGCACGCCCGGGAGCGGGATCGGGAGTTTGCCTGCCTGGGTAGTATTCGGGAGATCCGGGATCCCGCCGAGCTGGCGGCGCTCTCCGGCCAGCCCAAGCCAGAGGGCGACAGCTGGCCGCGCTACTACGGCGGCCTGGCCTTCGACCCGGACCATGCCCACTGGCCCGAGTTCGGCCCCTGCCGCTTCGTGCTGCCGCGCATCGAGCTCATCCGCCAGGGCAACCACATCGAGCTGGTGTGCAACCTCTGGCTCACCGACGACAACCGGGAGGCCGAGATCGCCGCCGCCCGGGACGCCCTGAACGCCCTGCAGCCGGCTCAGGCCACCGAAGCGCTGCCGCCCCAGCCCTTGACCCGCCAGGACAGCCCGGACTTGCCCCGCTGGCGCCAGATGGTGGAGGCCGTGCTGGCGCCCGACTCCCTGTCCCGCATCCCCAAGGTGGTGCTCTCCCGGCAGAGCCGGCTGGACCTGGCCCAGGCCTACGATCCCTGGGATCTCATCGCCGCCTGGCAGCCCCACTCCCTCAACTGTTTTCACTTCGTGTTCCGCTTCAGCCCGGAGCAGAGCTTCCTGGCCTGTTCGCCGGAGCGGCTCTACCGCCGTCACGGTCGGGATCTGGCCACCGAGGCCCTGGCGGGCACCATAGTGCGCTGCGGCGATGCCCAGCGGGATGCCGAACTGGCGGCCCAGCTGCTGGCGGACAACAAGAACCGGCTGGAGAACCGCTTGGTGCACGCGGACATCCTCACCCGCTTGGAAGGGCTGGCGGATACCGCCGATCTCTCCGAGCCCCAGATCCTCTCCCTGCGCCGGGTCCAGCACTTGAAGCGCGAGATCCAGGCCCATCTGCACCCCGGTGTCACCGACGCCCAGCTGCTGGCCGCCCTGCACCCCACCCCGGCGGTAGGCGGCTGCCCCCGGCGCAAGTCCAAGGCCCTGATCCACGCCCTGGAGCCCCAGGAGCGGGGCTGGTATGCCGGGGCCTGCGGCCTGATCAGCGAGGACGTGGCGGAATTTGCCGTGGCCATCCGCTGCGGCCGGCTGGAGCCCGACAGCCTGACCCTGTATGCCGGCGCCGGCATCGTCGAGGGCTCCGAGCCCGACGCCGAATGGCAGGAGCTGGATGACAAGCTGGCCACCCTGCTGGCGGCCCTGACCCCATGAGCGGCGCCCCCCAGCACCTGACGCAGGCCAGCCAGATCAACGCCCTGTGGGCCCATCTGCTGCTGGAGGAGCTGTGCCGGCTGGGGGTGCGTCATCTGTGCATCGCCCCGGGCTCCCGCAGCGCCCCCCTCACCCTGGCGGCCGCCGATCAGGCCGGCCTGCGCTGCCACACCCACTTTGACGAGCGCGGCCTGGGCTTCTTCGCCCTGGGGCTGGCCCAGGGGCTAGACGCCCCCGTGGCCCTGCTCACCACCTCGGGCACGGCGGTGGCCAACCTCTATCCGGCGGTGGTGGAGGCCAGGCAGAGCGGCGTTCCCCTGTGGATCCTGAGCGCCGACCGGCCCCTGGAGCTGGTCGACGTGGGGGCCAACCAGGCCATCCCCCAGGCGGGGATCTTCGCCCACTACCCCGTCTATCAGCAGGATCTGCCGGCCCCTAGCACGCAGATCTCGCCGCGCTTTTTGCTGGCCAGCATGGACGAGGCGGCCCGCCAGCAGGCCCTGACCCCAGGACCTGTGCACCTCAACTGCCGCTTCCCCGAGCCCCTCTATCCCCAGGCGGCGATCCCAGACTGGCAGGACTACCTGTCCCCCCTGGGGAGCTGGCTGGACGACACCGCCCCCTGGCAGCGCACCACCCGGCCGCTGCCGGATCTGAGCGCCCCGGACTGGCCGGCGTTTTGCCGCGAGCCGGGGCTTATCGTCGCCGGGCGGCTGACCGATCCCAGTGAGGCCGAGGCCATCCGCGCCCTGGCCAGGACGCTCGGCTGGCCGCTGCTGGCGGATATCCAGTCCCAGCTGCGCTTCGCCCCCGAGGCCCTACCCTGGTACGATCTGGCGCTGCACCATGAGGGCATCCAGGCCGCCTTGGGCCAGGCCCGCGTGCTGCTGCAGCTGGGCGGCCGCCTCGTCTCCAAGCGCCTGAGCCAGTTCATCGCCCGCCAGCCCTGGCAACAGGCCTGGCTCATCGACCGGCACGGCCCACGGCTGGACGAGAATGGCCCCTTCCGGCGGCGCCATCAGGCTCCCGTCGGCGCCTGGTGTCAGGCCCGGCTGAGCCAGACGCCGGCCCAGGCGCCCTGGCTGGATCTCGCCGAGCCGCTGGCCCGCCTTAGCCAGGGCCTTGATGCACAGCTGCACCAGCTGAGCGAGGCGGCCCTGTGTCGCCAATTGCCTCGGGTGCTGCGGGGTCAGCTGCTGCTGGGCAACAGCCTGCCCATCCGCCTGCTGGACAGCCTGGCCGGCACGGGGACCGAGACGGGCGCAGGGCCGAGCCGGGTGCTGAGCAACCGCGGCGCCTCGGGCATCGATGGCCTGATTGCCACCGCCGCCGGCTGGGCCTGCAGCCGTCCCGGCGAGCCCACCACCTTGCTGTTGGGGGACACCTCGGCGCTGCACGATCTCAACAGCCTGGCGCTGTTGCGACATCTCCCCGGCCCCTTGGTGCTGCTGCTCATCAACAACGACGGCGGCAGCATCTTCCACCTGCTGCCGGTGCCGGAGGCCGCCAAGGCGCCCCTCTATCGCCTGCCCCATGGCCTGGACTTTGCCCAGGCCGCCGGCCAGTTTGGCCTGCACTATCAGGCGCCAGACAGCCTGGAGGGCGCGCTGGCGGCCTATCGCCAGGCCCTGGACGGCGGCCAGCATCTGATCGAGATCAAGGTGCCCCACGACGAGGTGGCCACGCAGCTCAACGACCTCAAAGCCTGGATACAGGCCCAGGAGTGGCCCCTTGGCTGAGCTGGTGCTGCTCCACGGCCTGCTGGGGGACCGCCAAGACTGGCAACCGCTACTGGCGTGCCTGCCCGGGGTGGACGCCCTGGCGCTGGATCTGCCCGGCCACGGCCGGGAGGCCGCCCGCCCCCTGCGCCGCCTGGCGGACTTCCCGGCCTGGCTGAACGCCCGGCTGCAGGCCGAAGGCATCCGCCGCTATCACCTGCTGGGCTATTCCCTGGGCGGCCGCCTGGCCCTGTATCACGCCGCCGCCGGCGCCCCCGGCCTGCAGAGCCTGATCCTGGAAGGCGCCCATCCCGGACTGGTGAGCCAGGCCGAGCGACGGGAGCGGGCCAGACAGGACGCGCTCTGGGCCCGCCGCTTCTACCGCGACCCCCTGGCGACGGTGCTGGAAGACTGGTACCGGCAGCCGGTGTTTGCCGAGTTGAGCGATGCCCAGCGTATCCAACTGATCGAAGCCCGTCGGCAGAATGACGGCCGGAGGCTGGCCCGCACCTACTGCGCCACCAGCCTAGCCCGCCAGCCGGATCTGGCCCCTTGGCTGGCCGGGACCCGCCTGCCCCTGGCCTACCTGTATGGCCAGCAGGACGGCAAGTTTGCCGCCATCGCCACCCGGCTGGCCGCCGTGCAACCCAAGCTGAACCGGCAGGCGGTGCCGGATGCCGGCCACAACGCCCACCGGGGCAACCCCGAATTTGTCGCCCGCTGGCTACATCACTGGCTGGCGGGCCAGCCGATTTCATCACCCACTTTGTAGAGAGAGCCCATGCGCCCACAAGAACCCGACTGGTACGCCCCCTATCACTGGCATGACTGCAGCGGCGACTTCACCGACATCCTCTATCACAAGAGCGAGGAGGGCATCGCCAAGATCACCATCAACCGGCCCCAGGTGCGCAACGCCTTCCGTCCCCGCACCGTGCAGGAGATGATCCAGGCGCTGTCCGATGCCCGCTTCGATGCCGGCATCGGCGCCATCATTCTCACCGGCGCGGGCGAACAGGCCTTCTGCGCCGGCGGCGATCAGAAGGTGCGGGGGGATTACGGCGGCTATCAGGACGAGGAAGGCACCCATCACCTCAACGTGCTGGACTTCCAGCGCCAGATCCGCACCTGCCCCAAGCCGGTGGTGGCCATGGTGGCGGGCTACGCCATCGGTGGCGGTCATGTGCTGCACATGCTCTGTGATCTCACCATAGCCGCCGACAACGCCCGCTTCGGCCAGACCGGCCCCAAGGTCGGCTCGTTTGACGGCGGCTGGGGTGCCTCCTACATGGCCCGCATCGTGGGGCAGAAGAAGGCCCGGGAGATCTGGTTCCTCTGCCGCCAGTACGACGCCGCCGAGGCGCTGGAGATGGGTCTGGTCAACACGGTCGTGCCCCTGGCGGAGCTGGAGAAGGAGACGGTGCGCTGGTGCCGGGAGATGCTGCAGCACAGCCCCATGGCCCTGCGCTGCCTGAAGGCGGCCATGAACGCCGACTGCGACGGCCAGGCCGGCTTGCAGGAACTGGCTGGCAATGCCACCATGCTGTTCTATATGACAGAAGAGGGCCAGGAAGGCCGCAACGCCTTTAACCAGAAGCGGCAACCTGACTTTTCCAAATTCAAACGGAATCCATGATGGACGCGACCCTGTACCGCTATCGTCTGCCTTTTGGTCAACCCCTGGTGTTTCGCGGTCGGGTGATGCCCGAGCGCGAGGGGCTGTTGCTGCGCATGGGTGACAGCTGGGGCGAAATCGCCCCCCTGCCGGGCCTGTCCAAGGAGACGCTGGACGAGGCGCAGGAGGAGGCCATCCTCTGCCTGAAGAGCAGCAAACAGGGTCGCACCTTGGCACCGCAACTGCCCTCGGTGCAGTTTGGTTTCGACTGCGCCCAGCGCAACTGGCCCAAACAGATGCACGCCCCCCACTCCCCCTACCTGCTGCTGTTGGGCAGCCCGGACGAGATCATCTGGGGCTGGCGGGAGTGGCTGTACGAATACCCCAGCAAGGCCAAGCTCAAGGTGGCCCGCTACGCCATGCGCGACGAGATCGCCATGATCCGCGAACTGTGCAACCTCTCCCCCAAGCTCAAGCTGATACTGGACGCCAACCAGGGCTGGACCCGGGAGGAGGCCTGGACCTTCATGAGCCACCTCAACCCCGCCAACCTGGAGTACGTGGAAGATCCCTGCGCCCGTTTCGAGGACGTCAAGGCGGTGGCCGGCCACACCGGCATACCGGTGGCCCTGGACGAGCTGCTGAGCACGGACGCCAGCTGGGAGAACTTTCCCCAGCTCAAGGCCCTGATCATCAAGCCCACCCTGATCGGCAGCCTGGCCAAGTGCCAGGCCATGGTGGAGAAGGCCAGGAAGCTGGGGCTCAAGGTGATACTCTCCTCCTGCTACGAATCCCAGCTGGGCAACCGGCTGCTGGCCCAGCTCAGCAGCGAATGGGCGCCGGAGCAGGCCCCGGGGCTCGATACCCTGCGCTACTTCGCCGGCTCCCTGCTGACGCCTGAGACCCAGCAGGTGGACATGAGCCTGCTGGAGCGAGTCTGGCCGGCGTGATCTGCCCGATCCGCCAGCACGCCAGCCAGCACCCGGAACGGCCCGCTCTCTATCTGGACGGTCAGCCCGTCAGCTATGGCGAGCTGGATCAGCGGCTCAATGCCCTGGGCCAGCAGCTCGACGCAGCCGGCCTGGTGGCCGGTGACGCCCTGGGGCTGATTGCCCGTAACGGTCTGCCGGCCCTGCTGCTCATCTGGGCCGCCCTGCGCCGACAGCTCATCCTCTGCCCCCTCAACCCGGCCCTGCCGGAGGCCAGCCAGCAGACCTGGTGCCAGCGATTGGCCATCCAGGCCCTGTGGCGGGAAGCCGGCCCCTTGGCCGGCCCCTGGCAGAACCTTACCCCAAACTGGCAAGCCAGGTCCCCCCAGGGTGCCGCACGGCTGGATCCCGCTGCCCTGTCCAACAAGCTGCTCACCTCCGGCAGCAGCGGTCAGGCCAAGGTGGTGGTCCATAGCCTGGCCCAGCACCTGGCCAACGCCCAGGGCAGCCGCCAGCGGATCCCCCTCACCCAGGGCGATGGCTGGCTGCTCTCCCTGCCCCTGTATCACGTGGGGGGCTTTGCCATCCCGCTGCGCTGCTTTGCCGCCGGGGCCGCCGTGGTGCTGCCCGATGCCAGTGTCCCCCTCAAGGATCAGCTCAGGCGGGATCTCATCAGCCACCTCTCCCTGGTGCCCACTCAGCTGTGGCGTCTGCTGGCCGAGCCGGGCTTTCAACTGAGCCAGACCGGGCTGCGCGCCCTGCTGCTGGGGGGCGCCCCCATCCCCCAGGCCCTGGTGGCCGCCTGCCAGGCCCAGGGGCTCTCTCCCTTGGTGAGCTACGGTCTCTCCGAGATGGGCTCCCAGGTCTGTACCCGCCTCTGCGGCAGCGACAGCCAGGTGGTGGGCCGGCCCCTGCCCGGCCGCGAGGTCTGTCTGCAGGCGGGGGAGATCTGCGTGCGGGGCGAGACCCTGTTTGCCGGCTATGAGACGCCAAGCGGTCTTGAGCTGCCGGTGGATGCCGATGGCTGGTTCCACACCCGGGACAGGGGCGAGTGGACGGTGGATGGCGAGCTAAAGGTCTGCGGCCGGCTGGATAACCAGTTTGTCTGCGGTGGCGAAAACATCCAGCCCGAGCAGATTGAGGCCGCCTTGATCGAACACCCGGATGTGGCCCAGGCCCTGGTGGTGCCCCTGGCGGATGCCCAATGGGGGCACAGGCCGGTGGCCTTTATCCAGTGGCACCCCGGCGCCGCCGTCGACGATCTGGAAGGCTGGTTGCGCCAGCGGCTGCCAGGCTACCTGGTGCCCCGCAGCTGGCTGGCCTGGCCGCCGCAACAAACCGGACTCAAACCAGCCCGCCGCGACTTCGCCGCCCTGGCATCCCGGCAACTGGCGGCACCGGCGCCGGGGCAGTGAGCCTTGGTTTTGCCAGCACAAGTCCGTATAGTCCCTCCTGTTTCTTAATCAGGTGACCCCGCATGTTCCAAGACAATCCGTTGCTGGCGCAGCTCAAACAACAGCTGCGCGAAAATCTGCCCAAGAAGGAAGGGGTGGTCCGTGCCTCCGACCGGGGCTTTGGCTTCCTCGAGACCGATAACCGGGAGAGCTACTTCATCCCGCCCATGCAGATGAAGAAGGTGATGCACGGCGATCGCATCAGCGCCGTCATCCGCACCGAGAGAGAAAAGGAACAGGCGGAACCCGATGCCCTGATCACCCCCTTCCTGACCCGCTTCGTCGGCCGCATCAAGCTGATCAAGGATCGGCTGAACGTCGTGCCGGACCATCCGGTACTCAAGGAGATGATCCGCGCCCGCGCCATCAAGGGACTGGACGAGAAGCAGTTCCAGGAAGGCGACTGGGTGGTGGCCAGGCTCAAGCGCCACGCCATGACCGACGGCAACCATGCCGCCGAGATCAGTGAGCTCATCTGCCGTGGCGAGGATCCGGAAGCCCCCTGGTGGGTGGTGCTGCGCCGCCATGATCTGGCCCGTCAGGCCCCTGACGAGGCCGAGAGCTGGTCCTATCATGAGGAAGGCCTGCCCCGGGAAGATCTCACCGCCCTGCCGTTTGTCACCATAGACGGTGCCTCCACCAAGGACATGGACGATGCCCTCTATGCCGAGCCAGCCGGCGACGGCTGGAAGCTGTGGGTGGCCATCGCCGATCCCACCGCCTACCTGGAGGCGGGCAGCCCGCTGGATCTGGAAGCCGCCAAGCGCGCCTTCACCGTTTACCTGCCGGGCCGCAACATCCCCATGATCCCACGCACCCTGAGCGATGAGCTGTGCTCCCTCAAGGAAGGCGAGGAGCGGCCGGTGCTCTGCTGCCAGCTGGACATCGCCGCCGACGGCGCCCTGGGCCAGTTCCGCTTCTTTGCCGCCAATATCCGCTCCCAGGGCCGCCTGATCTACGACCAGGTTTCCGACTACCTGGAGCAGGGCCAGAGCGCCGAGTTCACCCCCAACGAGGTGATCGCCGGCCAGCTCAAGCTGCTGCAGGGCATCACCCTCGCCCGTCAGGCCTGGCGCACCGAGCATGCCCTGATGTTCAAGGACAGACCGGACTACGCCTTCGAGCTGAACGAGGCCGGCGAGGTGGTGGCCATTCACGTGGAACCCCGTCGTCTGGCCAACCGCATGGTGGAAGAAGCCATGATCGCCGCCAACATCTGTGCCGGCCAGTTCCTCACTCAGACCCCGGGCTACGGCATCTTCAACGTGCATGCCGGTTTTGATCCCGAGAAGCTGAGCGGGGCCATGGAGCTGCTGACCCTGCACAATGCCCCCTGGCATGATGAGTCCATCAATACCCTGCCGGGCTTCTGCCAGCTGCGCCGTTGGATGGACGCCCAGCCGACCCCCTACCTGGACAGCCGCATCCGCCGCTTCCAGACCTACTCTGTGATGTCCGCCCTGCCGGGCCCGCACTTCGGCCTGGGCCTGCCGGCCTACGCCACCTGGACCTCACCCATCCGCAAGTACGGCGACATGGTCAACCACCGCATCATCAAGGCGCTGCTGGCCGGTACCCCGGTGCCCGCCTGTCCGGAAGAGCCGCTGACCCAGATCCTGACCGATGCCCGCCGCCTCAACCGCCTGGCGGAGCGCGACATCGCCGACTGGCTGTATGTGCGCTTCCTGGCGCCTGCCGTCGCCACTGGCCAGGTGTTCCCGGCGGAGATCATCGATATCGTGCGGGGGGGTATCAAGGTGCGCCTGCAGGACAATGGCGCCGTGGCCTTCGTACCGGCCGGGCAGATCTGCCGGGATAAGAAGCGGCTGGAGTGCAGCTGGGACGATGGCCAGGTGCGCCTGGACAAGCAGCCGCTGTTCGAGCTGGGCCAACAGGTTGAGGTAGTACTCAAGGATGCCATCGAGGCCACCCGCTCCCTGGTGGCCACCCTGGCCCAGCCGGTGGATATCACCACCCGGGAAGAGTCCGTCACCGAGATGGAGCAGGAGCTGTTCGAGGCAGAAGCGACGGCCCCGGCCGCCGCCGCCGAGCCCTTGGTGGACGACGCCCCCTAAGCCAACCCGTCGGCGCACCATAACAAGAAGGGCCTGCAATGCAGGCCCTTCTTCTATCCATCACGTTCGGCTTACTTGTACTCGCACAGATAGGCGGTATCCATGGCCACCTGCAGCTGGAAGCTGCTGTTGCCAGGCACATCAAACTGCTGGCCGGAGGCAAAGGTCACCCAGTCACTCTGGCCGGGCAGCAACACGGTCAGCGCACCCCGGATCACCACCATAACCTCAGGGGCCCCGGTGTTGAAGGTGTATTCACCCGGAGCCATCACCCCCACGGTAGCCCGTGCATCCGCGCCATCGGCAAACCCGATGGACTTCACCTTACCATCAAAATATTCGTTTACTTGCAGCATCATGCATCCTTGTCAGCGAGTACGGCTGTCACCCTCTTTCGTCCCGCGGCAAATGGGCCGTTGATCACACTTTGATCGAAAGAAAAGAAAGTAACACCACAGATTCATCTTGCGTTCAGAACCCAGGGGCGAGAATAGCCTTATCCAGTCGGATGACTCAAGCCGATAACGTCAAAAAATCCTGGAAGACGGTTAACAGTTTCGCAACATGCAAACGGTGCCAGCTGGAAAAACCCTACGGCGAGACTAGCCTTAAAGAGGCGCCAGTCGCCGGCAGACTCAACCCAACGCTCTGTTCCATTGTCGAGGTACCCCTGATGGAATTACATCTTACCGAAATCTCAAGTGCTTACCTGTTCACGGAGTACCTGCATAACCTTGGAGCCAAGGTGCCCCGTTTCAAGCAAGACTGGGAGTTTACCGTGGAAGGTAAGATCATGGCGAAGGTGAAGGTTTGTCAGGAGGGTCAGCCGCGCTATTACATCAGCGCTTCCAATATGGGACCGCAGCGCAGCGCGCACTGATCGCCTACCGGCAGACCGCTTGCGCCGATCAGCAAGCAAGTTGTGGTGTGCAAACAAAAAGGCCCCCCGAAAACGGGAGGCCTTTTTGCTGTCTATTCAAACCAATAAAAAGGCCTCTTGAGTTCAAGAGGCCTTTTTACTTCATATTGGGTGCCTGGCGGTGTCCTACTCTCACATGGCGAATGCCACACTACCATCGGCGCTACAGCGTTTCACTTCTGTGTTCGGCATGGGAACAGGTGGGTCCACTGCGCTATTGCCGCCAAGCATAAATCGTAATCCGAAAAGCTGAATTCTGTTCTACTAACACTGCTACAAGGTCTAAGACCTCTTGGGTGTTGTATGGTTAAGCCTCACGGGTAATTAGTATGGGTTAGCTCCACGCATCACTGCGCTTCCACACCCCACCTATCAACGTCGTAGTCTTCGACGGCCCTTTAGGAGGTTCAAGACCTCAGGGATGACTCATCTCAGGGCTCGCTTCCCGCTTAGATGCTTTCAGCGGTTATCGATTCCGAACTTAGCTACCGGGCAGTGCCATTGGCATGACAACCCGAACACCAGAGGTTCGTTCACTCCGGTCCTCTCGTACTAGGAGCAACTCCCTTCAATCATCCAACGCCCACGGCAGATAGGGACCGAACTGTCTCACGACGTTCTGAACCCAGCTCGCGTACCACTTTAAATGGCGAACAGCCATACCCTTGGGACCAACTTCAGCCCCAGGATGTGATGAGCCGACATCGAGGTGCCAAACACCGCCGTCGATATGAACTCTTGGGCGGTATCAGCCTGTTATCCCCGGAGTACCTTTTATCCGTTGAGCGATGGCCCTTCCATTCAGAACCACCGGATCACTATGACCTGCTTTCGCACCTGCTCGACCTGTCCGTCTCGCAGTTAAGCTGGCTTATGCCATTGCACTAACCTCCTGATGTCCGACCAGGATTAGCCAACCTTCGTGCTCCTCCGTTACTCTTTGGGAGGAGACCGCCCCAGTCAAACTACCCACCAGACACTGTCCTCACCCCGGATAACGGGGCCAAGTTAGAACATCAAACATACCAGGGTGGTATTTCAAGGTCGGCTCCACGACAACTAGCGTCATCGCTTCTAAGCCTCCCACCTATCCTACACAAGTAGGTTCAATGTTCAGTGTCAAGCTGTAGTAAAGGTTCACGGGGTCTTTCCGTCTAGCCGCGGGTACACTGCATCTTCACAGCGATTTCGATTTCACTGAGTCTCGGGTGGAGACAGCGTGGCCATGGTTACACCATTCGTGCAGGTCGGAACTTACCCGACAAGGAATTTCGCTACCTTAGGACCGTTATAGTTACGGCCGCCGTTTACCGGGGCTTCGATCAAGAGCTTCGCTTGCGCTAACCCCATCAATTAACCTTCCGGCACCGGGCAGGTGTCACACCCTATACGTCCACTTTCGTGTTTGCAGAGTGCTGTGTTTTTGTTAAACAGTCCCAGCCACCTGGTCACTGCGGCTGCCATCAGCTCTGTGAGCAAGTCACTTCACCAACAACAGCGTACCTTCTCCCGAAGTTACGGTACTATTTTGCCTAGTTCCTTCACCCGAGTTCTCTCAAGCGCCTTGGTATTCTCTACCCGACCACCTGTGTCGGTTTGGGGTACGGTTGTCTGTAACCTGAAGCTTAGAGGCTTTTCCTGGAAGCGTGGCATCAGCAACTTCCCATCCGTAGATGGTTCGTCTCGGGTCTCGACATTGTGTCTCCGGATTTGCCTGGATACACTGCCTACCGCCTTTCACCAGGACAACCAACGCCTGGCTTGCTTAGCCTTCTCCGTCCCCCCATCGCAGTTACAGCCAGTACGGGAATATTAACCCGCTTCCCATCGACTACGCTTTTCAGCCTCGCCTTAGGGGCCGACTCACCCTGCCCCGATTAACGTTGGACAGGAACCCTTGGTCTTCCGGCGAGGAGGCTTTTCACCCCCTTTATCGTTACTTACGTCAGCATTCGCACTTCTGATATCTCCAGCATGCCTTACGACACACCTTCGCAGACTTACAGAACGCTCCCCTACCACTCAATCTATTGATTGAATCCGCGGCTTCGGTGCCTGGTTTGAGCCCC